>JAKAXS010000452.1 GCA_021816505.1 Pseudomonadota bacterium | reverse complement strand
TGGGCGCTGATATCGGCGCCGGCAGGAAGTAAGCGCGGGACGAAAACGGTATCGCCATCGACGATCACTTTGACAGTCGAGCGATGGGCGAGAGCGCGCCGCAATTCGCGCGCGATAAAGGCGACTTCATCGCCAGACGGTACGACAACGCGCCGTGCATCCGCAGTCGGTGCGAAGGGCATCGCCGGCGGCATCGTCCGGTCTCTGGAATCGGTCATACCAGAAAGTAGACCAGCGGACTGTGAGCTTTGCAATTCCATCAGCCCGATCCTAGTTCGAATTGTGGCTCCAACGTGTGTTTAACGCAATTATGCCGAAAAGAGTTTCATTGCTCTAACAAGCTGAATCCCTTGTTTAAAATTTCGTCACTGGTCGGTGCTTTGATTGAACGTCGTTCTAAGTCGGGGAAACTACGCCTCGTCGGCGCGCCGACGTTGCAAGTCGCTCAACGTCCAGTCGTAGCCGAACTTCACAAGTTCGCTGTGGCGGTGCCAGTCGAGAAAGCCGAATTCACTGGCGATCGGAGGGACGAGCAACAAGTCTTCCTCCCCGATGTGGCGATTGTAGTCCTGGCGATTGGCCATCAGCGACCGCATGAGCACCGTGCCCAATCCCGGTGCCGCGGGCAGGCGCGTGCGCCGCAGCGGGTTCATCGCCGAGCGCATCAACGCAGAGCGGGAAGGCAACGCCTCGTAGTCGACGTTGAAGCGTTCCATGTCGGGCAGCAGGAAGCTTACGACGACGTTCGGCCCGCTCTTCAGTTCATGCATGGGACCGATCGGAACGTTGTCCAGCAATGCGCCATCGACGAGCATTTCGCCCTCGCTGGTGTAGATCGGCGGCAGCAGAACGGGGATCGACGCGGAGGCGCGGATGGCCGTCCAAAGATCGCCGTTGCGATGCACGTGCAGTCGATAGCTGGAGAGGTTCGTCGATACGGAATAGAAGGGGAGCCACAAGTCCTCGATGTCGACGCCGCCGAAGTAGCGGCGCAACTGGGCGTCGAAGTGCTGGTGGTCGAGCAGCGAATAGCGCGGCAGCGTGTAACGCTTCATGGCCTTGTTCGCGACGAAGATGTCGTGGATGGCCGCGTCGATCTCGTCAGGTGAGTTTCCGAACGCGAAAGCGGCCACCATGGCGCTGCCGGCCGACGTGCCGCCCATGATGTCGAAGTCGTATCCCTGTTCCCGCAAAGCGCGATAGACGCCGATGTGCGTGGCGCACAGCGCGCCGCCCCCGCACGCAACAAGGCCACGCGCGGTGCCGGCGATGAAGCGGAACAGCCGTTCGTAGCCCTCGCTTTCCGACATGGCGATGTGATGGTGCATGGCGATCCGGCGGTCGCGCAGCCAGCGGGACGTTCCCGAAATGGGCCGGCGTTCGGAATGCAGGAGAACCAGCCGCATGGCGTCCTGGGGCAGGAACTTGGCGGCCAACGCCTCGAGGGCGTTGGGCTCGTGGCTGGCGTCGTGCTGGCCTACCGCGAGCACGAGGTCTGCGTGGCGGATCACTTTTTCAGACCAGGCGGTCGGCTCTGGGTCAGCGAGGAACAGCACGAAGTCCGCTCCGGCTTCCAGTGCGTTCAGTGCCCGTGTGGCCGCAGCGCTCTCGTTCTTGGCTCCAACCTTTACGGCGTCGGGCGCCGATTGACTGTCGAGCACCAGGGTCTTGCCGGACCGCTCAAAGATCGTCGCCATCTTCAGGTAGAAGGCCATCGGCTGCGGGCTGTCGCCGGCGCGAATGATGGCTACGGTGCGGGGACGAGGATCCGGCGGCGGCGGTGCGGCCGCGGTCGTCACCGCCAGGCGCTGCGCCAGGGTCATCGCCAGCGAACGCCAGATCATGGGGTGCTTGCGCGTCAGCTGCTCGAAATCGCCTCGGTCGAGCCGCAAGACGATGCTGTCGCGCATCGCCGTCACGGTCGCGGTCCGGCTGGCCGAGTTTGTGATGAAGCCGATTTCGCCGATCGGTTGGTCCGGGCCGATTTCTGCAATCGGGGTGCGCCGCCCTTCGCGGGTCACGGAAAAGCGGCCTGAGACAACGATGTAGAGTGCGTCGGCGGGCTCACCCTGGCGGATGACGGCTTCGCCGCGTTTCAAGGAGCGTGTCTGAAAACGAGCCGCAAGTTCGGTCATTTCGGCAGCGTCGAGCTGCGCGAAAATCTCGATCAGCGGCAAGGCCTGTTCGGCCTTCCGGGAAGGATCGACGTCCATTAATCACCCGCATCCGTTCTGCGCGGCGAAATAAGCCGGCCGGTCGTGCGCAGTCTGACCTATCCGCCTTGCCCCAATCGTGCGCCAATCTCAAGACATAAGGCGTTGAGGACTGTTCTCCTTTACGGTAGGTCTCCGGCATGATCGGTGCGCGGCAAATATTGGCGTTGCTCTTGGCCGCGGCCCTGCCGGCGTGCGCCACCGTGCCCATTCGTGACGCCGTGCCGGAGCCTCTGGTCGTCGAGGCTCAACCGGTCGGGCTGGAGGGCGTCCGGATCTGGGGCGATGCGAAGATCCCCGATCTCGACCGGCTGATCGTTGCGGAAATGCCGGCCATGAAGCGGCGCATGGCCGCGCAATCGAAAACCGGCGTCAGCAACATCATCGCCATTTCAGGCGGCGCGGACGACGGAGCGTTCAGCGCCGGACTGATGGTGGGCTGGGGTGAAAGCGGTGCGCGGCCGGAATTCGATCTCGTCACCGGTATCAGCGCGGGTGCCCTTGTCGCCCCGTTCGTGTTCCTCGGCGCCGAATACGACGTGGCTCTCGCTGAGATCTTTACGCGCTACGGCGCCAGCGACATCTACACGGCCGACGTGATGGCTGGCCTGTTCGGTGGCGATGCCCTGGCGGACACGGCGCCTCTCGCAGCACTGATCGCGAAGTATGTCGATCGCCGGATGCTCGACCGCGTCGCACAGGAGCGCGCCAAGGGGCGGCTGTTGTTTATCGGCACGACGAATATCGATGCGCAGCGGCCCGTTTACTGGGACATGGGCCGGCTGGCGCAGAGCAAGCATCCCTCGGCCGTGGAGACGTTCCGCAAGGTTCTGCTCGCGTCCGCCTCGGTGCCTGGCGTCTTTCCGCCTGTGCGCTTCCCCGTGACGGCAAACGGAAAGAAGTTCGAAGAGCTGCACGTCGACGGCGGGCCGACGCGCGAAGTGTTCTTCGCGCCGTCGGACTTCAGTTTCAAGACGATCGACAAGGCGATGGGCCGGCCCATTCCGCGCCGGCTTTACATCATTCGCAACGGCAAGCTCGGGCCGGAGTTCATGGTGACAAAGGAGACGACGCTGGGCATCGCGCAGCGCTCGCTCGAGACGC
>JAKAXS010000451.1 GCA_021816505.1 Pseudomonadota bacterium | reverse complement strand
TCTCGTCCCCTTTAGCCACTCGGGCACCTCTCCATAGGTCCGCGTGGGCGGACCTGAAATGAAAGCGCCCCGGGCAGCCAGGGGCCGGGGCAGGCGCCCCTTATGATAAGCCCCCCCTTCAATGTCAAACAGAAAAGCGGCAGAGTGCGCCGCATCGACGACCCTCAGCTTGAAGATCGGACCCGTTAATGGCCGCCCCGCGCCCTCCCCGCCCGCACCGACAGGAAAGAGAACGAAATCGGGCGCTTAGGAAAGCCGCTGAAACGGGGCCCAGCGGCGATGACGGCCCGATACGCCTGTTCGGCGTGCATGCCGTGGAGGCCGCGCTGCGCAACCCCGCGCGCGAGGTGCTTCGGCTCGTCGTGACCGAGAACGGCGCACTGCGTTTGCGCGACGCGATCGGCACGCGAGCGGTCGAAAAAGAGAACGCCACGCCGCGCGATCTCGACCGCCTGCTCGGCGCCGACACCGTGCACCAGGGCGTGATGGCCGAAGTCGAACCGTTGCCGGAACCATCGCTCGAGGAGCTGACCGAGGCCGCCACCCACGGCGGTCCGCTCGTCGTGCTCGACCAGGTGACGGACCCGCACAACGTCGGCGCAGTGCTGCGATCGGCTGCGGTGTTTGGCGCCAGCGGGTTGATTATGACGCGACGGCACAGTCCGCCGCTCAACGGGACTCTGGCGAAGTCGGCATCGGGCGCGCTGGAGCTGGTGCCGATCCACCTCGCGCAGAACCTGGGACGTGCGCTGGAGGTGCTCAAGGAGCAGGGCCTCACCATCCTGGGGCTCGACGGGGAGGCGTCCGTCGCAATCGACGAGGAAGCTTTCGCCGGCCCGACGGCTCTGGTGCTCGGCGCCGAGGGGCGTGGGTTGCGTGAGCTGACGCGGGCGACCTGCCATCGCCTCGTTCGCATTTCGGCGTCGGGAACGCTGGCGAGCCTCAACGTGTCGAACGCGGCAGCGGTCTCGCTTCACTTTGCGGCCTACCGCCGAAACGAAAAAGGGCGGCAGACCTAGCCGGTCGCCGCCCTCGAAATCGGATCGTGTGTCGGGTCTAGTCGCAGACCGTCGAGCGCCAGCACGTGTACCGGCCGCGACGGCAGATCTCTTCGCCGTAGTCGTTCTCGTAGCAGCCGCCACCGCGATAGCCGCACTCTTCGGGGCCCGGGTAGCAGCGATCGCCTTCGTATTCGTAACGGTCGTAGGCGCGCGCATCGGCGGCCGCACCCAGGATGCCCAGGCCGATGATGCCGGCGGCGACGCCAGCAGCGACGCGACCACGGCGGCCGGCTTCAGCATCCGTCGCCGTAGCGGCGGCGATGCCGAACACCAGCGTGAGCGCCAGCAATGCACTGAAAGCTTTCTTCAGCAACGGTGACATGATTTCCCTCCGCGTTGGTGACGGTGCGTACGTGACGCGAATCTAGTTGGCTGGCGCAAGAACGCGACTCAAGCCGGGCTGTTCCGCCTGATAGCTCATCAGCCATGAATAAGGCATGAACGCGGAGAAATTTCAGCCGCTTAGCGGCGATTCTCGTTAAGGGGTGAGCCCCAGCTCACCAGTGGCCGAGACGATGGCGGTGGCCGTCGCGGCTGTGGAACTCGTAGTGGTTGTAGTTGTCGACCGGATGGCCCCAGGCCGGATTGTATTGCGGATACCTGAAGTGCAGGCGCGCATGCCGCCGCTTCCAGCGCATTTCCTTGGCCGAACGCCACTGGCCGGAGTTGTAGTACGGATAGTAGCCGCGGTGCGCCGGGCGGTACCCGTAGCAATCATCGAGGCTTCCGCGATGGAAGTGTTCACAACCGAAGGCGTTGGCGGCCGGTGCGGTGGCCACTTGGCTGGCCGCGAATGCAGCAAGAGCGCAACAGATCAAAGCGAGCCGGCGCATGCCTGCCTCCAAGGGTTTCCACATCTAAGCTAAGCGATTCGACGTGAGAATACAGAGGGTGCTTAAACATTTGCTTACGCGCGTGGCGCGGATACATCGCGGCGGCCGGTGGCGGCTTAGGCCTTTGCATCCCCAATCAGTTGGCCTAAACACGTGTTCGCGCGCGGGGTACGCCTCCGCCGACGCCGGCTTAGCTCAGCGGTAGAGCAGCGGTTTTGTAAACCGAAGGTCGGGAGTTCAATCCTCTCAGCCGGCACCATATCTTTCTCCGCACCGTCTCCCCCTCACGCCCGGCACGATCCAATCACCATGCTCGTACGTTTCCGCTGGGCGATAGCGGAGCTGGCAAATGACCCTTTCGATCTTGCTTGGCGCGGCCGTGCTGCAGCTCGTGGCGCTCAGTCTAGCGATGACGGTCGCGTGGGGCGTTCAGCAGAGGACCGGCAATTCCGGCTGGATCGATGCGGTCTGGACGTGCGCGGTCGGTGTGGTCGGCGTGGCGTCGGCGTTGTGGCCTCTAGGCGAGGAAACGAGCGCGCGGCAGATCCTGGTCGCGGCGCTGATATCGGCATGGGCCGTGCGACTGGGCTGGCATATCGCGTCGCGTTCGGCGGCGAAGTCCGACGATCCGCGGTATGCCGAGTTGGTCCGCAGCTGGGGCGCCTCGGCCCGCAGCCAGATGTTCGTGCTGCTGCAGAAGCAGGCGCTGGTCAGCCTACCGTTGGTGTTTTCGGTCTTCATCGCTGCACATCATCCGGCCACGGGTCTCGGGTGGGCGGATGCTGCCGCCGTGTTGGTGTTCGCCGTCGCGGTGGCCGGCGAAAGCCTCGCCGACCAGCAGTTGCGGGCGTTCGCGCGCGCGTCGCGCGGCGGCGATGGCATCTGTGTCGACGGTCTCTGGCGTTTTTCGCGGCACCCGAACTATTTCTTCGAGTGGGTGCATTGGCTGGCCTATCCCATCATCGCGATCGGCCCGTTTGACGGGAGCTATCCGGCGGGGTGGCTCGCCCTGACCGCGCCCCTCGTGATGTATTGGCTGTTGCGCTACGTCTCCGGCGTTCCGCCGCTCGAGGAGCACATGGTGCGCAAACACGGTGACCGGTATCGCGCCTACCAGGCTTCGACGGCTGCATTTTTCCCGTGGTGGCCGAAATGGGGCTCAAAACGGGACTAGCGCGATCGGAGGCCAGTCCCATTCCGGGACTGCTCGGACTGTCCGTCGTCGCATTATAGGCCGCCAAGGCCAAGTCTTCCGAAGATAAAGATCCCGAACGCCCGGATTTACTGGAGCTTTCCGCCATTCGCGGAACTGGCCCGCCAATTGCTTTTTAGGTCGGTGTTCCCTCTGCCTAGAAGGCGTCAGCTAATAGGTAAGGTTACAGACTTGTTTATCGCCGCCTCGCGAAAATCTGTGTGAAACAGAAATTACGTCAGGTGGG
>JAKAXS010000450.1 GCA_021816505.1 Pseudomonadota bacterium | reverse complement strand
TCGTCGGGCATCGTCCCGCTTGGTGTCGGGCGGATAGCCCGACGTGCCGGCTTCCGCGGCGCGCTTGACCCAGCGCGAAACGGCCGCTCCAGCGGCGGAGCCCATCACGGACCGCAGTGCGGCCGCGATCCTCGCCCCTATGCGACGTAAGCCATCCATGGCGTGCCGGAGATCTGTCTGTCGTTGATCATGATGCGTCGTGAGACGAAGCGCGCGCCAAGCGGCTCAAAGCCCGGCGATGTCCTCTAGCTGCTCGATATGACACGTGAACTTGCCGTCTGCGCGGTCAAGCGCGCCCTGGTCCTCGAGCAAGGCCAGCGCCGCGTTGACCTTCGGGCGGCTGGCGCCGATCAGCAGGGCCAGCTCCGACTGGGAGATCGGCAGGTCGAGAACGACGTCGCCGTCGGCGTCAGGCCCAGCCTTCTGCCGCACGGCGGCAAGGAAAAAGCGCGCCAGGCGCGCTTCGATCGGATACAGCGCAATGCCTTCGAGTTGCTGATCCGCGTCACGAACACGCTTGCATAGAAAGCGAATGACCGCATCGCGCAGCCCGGTGCGCGTTTCCATCAATTTTACGATCGAAGACTTCGACAGCGTCAGCGCTTCCACCTTGGTGACGGCCGTCGCATCGGCGGTGCGCTGTCCCCCGTCGAGCACGGCGATTTCGCCGAACACTTGCCCCTGCTCCGCGTGGGCGAACGACAGCTCGCGTCCTTCCGAAGTCAGAATGGAGAGACGTACGCGCCCCGAGGTCACCAGGTAGATGTCGCGTCCGGCGTCGCCGCGCGAGAACACCACCTGTGCCTGATCCCATGAGCTGTCACGCAGCTCCTGCGCTACGGCGCGGCGGTCCTCTTCACCCAGCGGGCCGAACAGGGCCGTCTTGGCCAGCATCTCAACGACCGTGTCCTTGGCGACCATGGCGTTCCCCGTATCCTGTCGGTTTGTGGATAGGCCGACCGGCGCGCGGCGAAGACTATCCTGGGATTGCAGCGGTGTTGCAACGCTCTTAACGTCTTGCATTTGCCGCAGCCGGTCGTTAGCCCGTTAACCGAGCCGGCGGCGTTCCTTGGGAAACACGGCTAGCGCAACACTGGCATTGGTTCAACATGACCTCGGCAAAGGCAGCCCTTCTCACCGCATTGTCGCGTACGGACAGTCCCAGGCGCGAGACGCTGCGCCGTGAACTCGCCCGCGAACGGCTGAGCGAGGACGCGAAACTGATGCGGCCCAAGCTGGTGCTGGCCAGCGCCAGCCCACGCCGCCTGCGGCTGCTGGCCCAGGTCGGCATCGAGCCTGACGCGCTGCGGCCGGCGTCCATCGACGAGAAGCCGCGTGCCGGGGAGATGCCGCGCGGGCTCGTCGCGCGCCTGGCGCGTTCCAAGGCCGAGACGGCGCGCGATCAGATCGCCAACGACCGGGACATCGCCGACGCATACGTTCTGGCCGCGGACACGATCGTGGCTGTGGGCCGGCGCATCCTGATGAAGCCGGAGTACCTGGAAGAGGCAGCCGCCTCGCTGAATCTGCTTTCGGGCCGCGCGCATCGCGTGCTGACGGCGGTGTGCCTCATCACACCGGGAGACAAGGTTCGCACCAAGATCGTCGACACCAAGGTGCGGTTCAAGCATTTGAGCCGCCCGGAAATCGAAGCCTACATCGCCTCTCGCGAGTGGCGCGGAAAAGCCGGCGGCTATGCCATTCAAGGTCTCGCGGGATCGTTCGTGCAGAAACTCAGCGGCTCCTATACCAACGTCGTCGGATTGCCGCTGACGGAAGTCGTGGGGTTGCTGATCGGCGAAGGTTTCCCCATACACTTTAACTGGATCCGCGCCGCGGAGTCCGAGGCCGAATAATCGGCCCGTAAACGATGCCGAAATTGGGTGGAATGAGCGAAGCGCAAGACAACGACGGCAGCAAACGGCCCCAGGGGCGCTGCCCGATGTGCGGACTGGCGTCGGACGCGCAGTATCGGCCGTTCTGCTCGAAGCGGTGCGCCAACATCGATCTGTCGCGCTGGCTGACGGGTAGCTACGTCATCCCGGGCAACGCCAACGACAACGAAGGCGACGACGTCGACCTGCCGCCACGGCGTGATGACACGGATGACGACGAGACCTAGGACGGTCCTCAGCCCAGCTTGTCGGCGAAGTCCCGATAGCCGAAGCGTTTCACGACCCGGTACGTCCCGTCTTTATCCAGTACGGCAAGATCGGGCAGCGGGGTGCCGTTGAAGACGTTGTTCTTCACGAGGCTGTACTGCATCATGTCGCCGAAGACGACGCGATCCCCAGGCTTCAGCTTCCGCGCGAACGAGTATTCGCCGATCACGTCGCCGGTCATGCAGGTCTTGCCGGCAAGTATGACGTCGTGACCGCGCTCGCCCGGCTCGCCGGCTTCGAAAACCGGCGGCTTGTAGGGAACCTCCAGAACGTCCGGCATATGCGTCGAGGCGGAGGTGTCGAGAATGGCGATATCCTTCTCGTTCCAATGCACATCGAGAACCGACGAAACGAGATAGCCCGTATCGACGACGAGGCCGGCACCCGGCTCGAGGATCACGTCCACGCCGAACTCCGCCTTGAACGCCTTGATGGCGGCGATCAGCGCGGAGAGATCATACCCTGGCTTGTTGATGAAGTGGCCGCCGCCGAAGTTCACCGCCTTCACGCGCCGGACATAGTCGCCGAGCGTGCGGGCGACGTGTTCGATCAGCCCGACGGAGCCATCGTGCAGCGACTCGCACAGCGTATGCGTGTGCATGATATCGATATCGCCCCACGGTAGCTCGCCCAGGCGATCCATCGTCGTACCGAAGCGCGAGCAAGGTGCGCAGGGATCGTAGAGAGCGCCGCCGAGGGTAGCGTTCGAGTATCCCGGATTGATGCGGATGCCGATCTCGCGGCCCGCAGCCTTGGCCTGCGCAAGGTACAGGCCAATCTGGCCAGGCGAATTGAAGTAGATGTGGTCGGCGATCGACAGCAGGCGCTCGACCTCGCCCGGGCCGTATGCCGGCGCGTAGACGTGAACTTCCTTGCCGAAGGTCTCGCGGCCGAGACGGGCTTCGTACTCGCCGGACGCCGTGGTGCCGTCGAGCGACTCACGCATCAACCCGAACGCGGCCGGCATCGCGAACGCCTTGGTCGCCAGCAGCACGCGGCAGCCGGCTTCGCGGCGCAGACGCGCGGCTGTCGCCATGTTGCGCTCGAGGGCAGCCATATCGAGGACATAAGCGGGCGTGGTCAGATCGGCCGGCAGGGCGGGCAGCGTGGTCATCGTAAGTTCCTGGTCGCCGAGACCAATTCCCGTGCGAGCGCGCTATATGGCACTGCG
>JAKAXS010000449.1 GCA_021816505.1 Pseudomonadota bacterium | reverse complement strand
CCGATCTGTCTACACCGAGGCGGAGAACGACGAACTCGACAGGCAGGGTCCGCCTCCGACGGGCGCCGACATGAACGAGCGGGCCGCTGCCGCCACGGCTGGGTGATCCAGCCCCACCGCACCGCCGAACTGCCAGTGCCGCACGCTTAGACGGCCTGGCCGGCGCACCAGCCGCTTGACCACGCCCATTGGAAATTATATCCGCCGAGCCACCCCGTCACGTCGACGGCCTCGCCGATCGCAAAGAGCCCCGGCACATTGCGCGCCTCCATGGTCTTCGACGACACGTCCCGCGTATCGATCCCGCCCACTGTGACCTCGGCCTTGGCGTAGCCTTCCGACCCGGTCGGCCGGATCGTCCATTTTCGCAATCGTGCGCCGAGGTCGGACAACACGCGATCCGGTACGTTGGACATTTGTCCGGGAGGAAGATGGGCCAGGGCGACGGCCTGTGCCAGTCTCGCCGGCAGCAATTCGGCCAACGCGCCTTTCGTTTCGGTCTTCGCGCGATCGCGCTTGCGTTGCAGCAGGGCCGCGGCCGCATCGAGACCCGGCAGCAGATCGAGTTCGATCGTCTGACCTTGCCGCCAGTACGAAGAGATCTGCAGGATCGCCGGTCCCGAAAGACCGCGATGTGTGAACAGAATGCTCTCGGCAAATCGCCGCTTGCCGCAGCCGGTCACCGCCGGCAGCGACAATCCGGCGAGTTGGTCGGGAAATCCGATCGCGCCTGCATCCGCAGTCAGTGGCACGAGCCCCGGCACCGTCTCCGTAACGCCGAGACCGAACCGCTTGGCGACATCATAGGCGAACCCGGTCGCTCCCATCTTCGGGATAGACAACCCGCCGGTCGCCAGAACAAGCGACGTCGCCGAAAAGCTCCCTGCGTTGGTCGCTACGTGAAAAACATCGCTGCGAGATATGTCCGACACCTGGCAGCCCGTCCGCACGTCGACGCCCGCCGCACTGCATTCTGCCATGAGCATGGCGACGATGTTGCGCGCCGAGCCGTCGCAGAACAGCTGGCCCAACGTCTTTTCGTGAAACGAAATCCCGTGGCGATTAACGAGCGCGATGAAGTCGGCCTGGGTATAGCGCTCCAGGGCGGAGCGGCAGAAGTGCGGATTGGCGGAGATGAAGTTGCCGGGCCCGGCGCCGAGGTTCGTGAAATTGCAGCGCCCGCCGCCCGAGATGAGGATCTTGGCGCCGACCTTGTCCGCGTGATCCAGCAGCAAAACCCGGCGCCCGCGCCGCCCTGCCGTCATCGCGCACATCAGGCCTGCGGCACCCGCTCCGACGATCACGACATCGAATTCTTGTCTAGGCACGCTCATGAGGCCGTGACCGCCGAGCGCGCAAACGCGGCAATCAGGTCTGCCTTCTGTTGGCGTGTCAGACGCTTGATCCGGATCTCCTCGCGCAACGCTTCGGATCGCGACGCAAAAACCGCATGATAGACGATGGCTACCGGCCGCCGCGACGCGGTATAGCGTGCGCCCTTTCCAGATGCACCGTTATGCTCTTCGGCGCGCCGCGCAGGGTCGCGGGCGATCCCGGTGTAGTAGGTGCCGTCGGCACAGGTCAGGATGTAAACGGTATAATCCATGCTGCTGGTGTGCCCCGACTCGGGGCCAACTTCCAGCTACTGTGCGGCCACGGCGCATACTTTGCGTCCGCTTGTCGCGTTACTGCACATTAAGTTGCCTCCGCGCTCGCGAGCGCGTAGTCAATGCAGCAAATCCAGCCATTTACCCAGGAAGCACCCATGGCCCGCAAGAAGCCTACGGGCAAAGAAGAATTTGTGTTCTTCGATGTCCTCTATGAAGACGGCTCGCAGACGTCGAACCGAAAGGTGTCCGCGACTTTGTTGGGCGGCCTCGACGGGGATGAGCCGGCGCAGGGGGTGATCGAGGAGCAGGATGCCGAGATCGCAGAACGTTCGGGCCGCAAGCGGGCGCCGATCAAGACCGTCACACGGTCCAAGGCGAAGTAGCTAGCTGCCGGCCAGTCAAAATAGAAAAGCCGGCGATCGGCCCGGCTCTAGTTGATTTGCGGTGCTTTTCTTTTCTGGGATTGGGGGCTCATGACCGTCTCCCATTGCAACGCGCAGGAAACGGCGTAGGGCCTCACTGGTTCCATCCATTGATGTCTCAGCCGCATAGAGCGATTGAACGCCCGATCTGCGGCGTCGATCTCAGTTCAGCCGCCGGTCGAGATCATCGCAGAGACGCGACAGTTCCTCGCGGTGGAATGGCTTGGGAAGAAAGTCCGTGTTTGTTGGAAGCAGCTCTTGCTGCGGGCGCAACTGGCCGGAACTGATGACGATCAGTGTCGGGGGCCATCGATAACGCACGTAGTGCGCCAGCGCCAAGCCGTCCATCGACCCCGGCATCTCGATGTCGGTGAAGACGATGCGGATCTCCTCGTGCTTTTCGAGCAGGGCGATTGCCTCTTTCGCGTCGCCGGCCTCGAACGTGGTCAGGCCGGCGCGCTGCAACGTGTCGACCAAGTCCAGACGAACGATCAACTCGTCCTCGACGACGAGGGCACTGTAGGATGTCTTGAAGGCCATCAGATCAATCTTCGTTGGTTGTAGTCTGCAACACCCAACGCAACGTTCTGGTTGCACGATCCCGCGCCGATTTCTTTCGAGGTCTGAGCAGTTTGGCCGGCCGTCAGCCCGCGGACATGACAACAGGCCCCGGCGCGCTGGGCCGGGGCCTGTTGTTCGCAGTGCGCTCGCTTCAGTCGTGATGGTGGCGGTGGCGGCGATATCGGCTGTCGCCTACGCCGATCCAAACACCGTTATCGTAGTAACCATCGCCGATTCCGATGCTGATGCCGGATCCACGATGATGGCGATGCCGGTGATGACCCCGTCCATCGCGGTGATCGCTGTAGCGATATCCGTCGTCCCGATCCCTGTCGCGCGCCTGTGCGCTGCCGGTGAACGAAACGGCCGCGAGGGCCGCGGTCAGTGCCAGAGCGGCACGAGAAATCTTGAGCATTTTGCCTCCTTCTGGGCGGCGGTTGCCGCAAGGCGCCGAGGGCGCCTGTGAACCAACGGCATGGGAGGAAATCGGTTGCGCGACAATTCGGCACCCAGCAGCATCCTGATTTCACGAGAGAAACGGCCGGAAGTGGCCGGCACGCCTACCCGTCCAAGCCTTGCTTGACCGCCTGTGCCGGTCCGCTTAAAGACAGGCACGTTCAGTGTCGGGGCGTAGCTCAGCCTGGTAGAGCACCTGCTTTGGGAGCAGGGGGTCGCAGTTTCGAATACTGTCGCCCCGACCAATCATTTCAATACGTTACGAAATTTTGATGACAAAATATTCCGACA
>JAKAXS010000448.1 GCA_021816505.1 Pseudomonadota bacterium | reverse complement strand
TTCCGATCTCGCGCTGTTGCTTTGGGCAAGCTACGTCACCGAAGCTGAGCGGCATGCCCGTGCTTTCCCCAGGGCATGGGTTTTCTACGAGGATCTGCTTGCCGACCCGACATCGACTGTCGGCGAAGTTCTAGGCCTTCTTGGCGTCGCGGCGCCCAATAGGATCCCCGTCGCATTCGTAACAAGGTCCCTTCGCCGGTCTGCTGAGGCTGACAAGGCAGGCCTTCATCCGGCTGTGAGCGCCTTGGTGACCGAAATCGTCGATGTCATCGAGGGTAAGAAGACGGATCCGGAAACGTGGGACCTCCTCAGCCGCAAAGTCGAAGACATGGCGCTCTTCCTGAAGGAAATGGGCAGAAGCTCGAACCGGTCCGCGCACGGCGTTGGAGAGGTCGTGTGGTTGGCCAATGGTGTCGCGGCGCAGCAAGGTGCGGTCGGTAACATCGCGACCCATTCGGTTCGTCCCGCCGAGCGGGGAGACGAAGCGGAGAGAAACCGGATACGGCGACGGGTCGAAGCAGAAGGATTGACGGGCGGCGCTCCTGTGACGGTCATGGTTGTCGTTCAGTCTGGAGTGTCAAAGGAGCGCGTCGTCGAGACTGTACACAGCTTGCGGAATGGCTGGCTCACCCCGATGGTTACCTGCGTCTACGCAGTGTCTGAAGACGCCCAGCCGACCTATGGATTGGGTGTCTTCGAGCGCTTCTTTGCGACCGCGAACGACATGGAAGCCGAGCTTTACCGTGCCATGGCGGACGTCGAAACACCCTACGTAGCAGCGATTGCGGCCGGTGATCTGGTCGAACCAGACGCGCTCGCCAGGCTGGCCCTTTGCGCAAAAGACCGGCCCGCAATGATCTATACCGACGAAGTCGTAACCGCTGGAGAAAGTCACGTGATCCGGGCCAAGCCGGCCATGGACATCAACCGCCTTCGTGAGAGCTGTTTTGTTGGCGATTGGGTCTGGTATGAGGTGGATACACTCCGACAGATCGGCGGGTTCAATCACGACGTGGCCGGCGCGGAGGAATATGATGCGCAGCTGAGGATTGCGGAAAACGGAGCACGGATCGTCCGGCTCCCCGAAGCGCTCTTCGTGCGCGGCGTCAACACCCGCCGCGACGCCACGCCTATCGAAGTCAGTATGGAGTCCGCCAAAAGGGCTATCGACGCACATCTGGCCAGATGCAAGGTGACCGCCGTCGCAACCAAGTCGGAGTTTGGTGTTCCTGGCCTTTTTACGCTGGTTTACGACACCACCGGCGCCCAACGCGATCTTCCCATGACGGTCATGGTACGGGTTGGCGACAGAACCTTGCGACAGATACTCGACACGGCGAACAGGATTGTCCCCAAACTCGGCGCTCGCGATGTCATGGTCTTTGCTGTATCCGACCAGGAGAAGATCGATCCGGAGGTGGCGCGCTTCCTCAGTTCGGCCGAAGAGACGGTCGTACGCGATCACGCGAATATCAGAGTTTGCCACCTTGCCGGGCCGCTTGGAGCACAGATCCAGGACGTTCGGGGCGATCACCCAGGTCATGCCGTTCTCGTAATCGATCCTGCCGGCCGACCGGAACACAATGATGTGGCCACGATTCTGCTGGCGATGGTCCATGCCATCAACGACGCCGCAATGGTCGCGGCACGAACGTTCTGGACCGAAGAAAACGGCACAACCCAGTTGATGGGGCCTCTGCTGTTCGGGGCTTCAAGCCGGATCGGCATCAACAGGGACGGGAAAAACCCCGGACCCGGCGGTTGGCTGGCGGCTACGCAGGCGGTGGATGGCGTTGATGGTCCCATGGTCATCATCCATCCTGACGCACCATCCCTTGAGAGACAGGCGAAATCATGGGTCGAGCTCTGCCACGGCATAGCCCGGACTGCCGCTGTCCGGCGCAAGCCGGTGTGGACGCCGGACGTTTCAGTCGAGATTCCCCGCCGCACCGCTGGGGATGCCGACCCTGAATCTGCCGTGGCACTAGCCCTTCCATACCGGACTTCCAGCCATCATCCTTCGATGTCGATGATTGGGGACCCGTTGTTCCTGGAGGGCAGGTTTGGTTTGGTCGACACTGATGGAGGTATCCTGCTTTCAGGCGCAGGGCGGTTCGCGGATGGCCGAGTCATCGACATGGTCCGCAACGCTCGGCTGGACGCTGGTGTTTGCGCTTCGTTCTCGCCAGACCCCATCGATTATGCCTCCATCGGCCGCGCAATCGCACAGGGGCGCCGATGGCTGCGCGTCAATCCGCGTTATGATCTGGCTTTGCCCGGTTCAGACACCCGCTTCCCGTTCGAGGCTATCTGGACGGAGCCGCCGCCCCCTGAGGTCAAGCAGCTCGTTCGGAGCGCGCACGGGCACTACGCGACTTCGCAGGGAATCGCGAATATTCTCCGAACACTCGGTGCCCGGAAGGTGCGGCTTCTCCGGCCGAAACTCAGACATTCGATTTGGTCCGAGCGCGAGGCGGCCACTGCCACAACCAGACCCTCCGTCATGTGGATTGACGAGGGACTGGATATCCCCTGGCTGCCGACGGTTATCAATGCGACCAAAGACACGGTAGGCTGGATCGTGATCAGTGCTGCCGAGCTCCCTCTCCCAGGTTCCGTGGCGCAGGCAAAGCCCGTCGTCCTCGAAGAACAGTGGCGAGACATGTTCCGGCAATTCAACCCACGCGTGTTAATTCGCCCAACGCCCGGTGTGAAATGGCGAGACGACTACACGCTTGTCATGGGCGTCGCCGCAGGGTGCAGTGTGCTGGCCGGGCGCGAAAGCCTCGGGCGAGAAGGGCTGCCAGTCACCACTTATCTCGGATCAGACAGCCCGGAGCGCTGGCGTTCCGTGATTGAACGCCAGGCGGAGGGGGCCGTGGCGCCACCACCTGCGCCGATTGACAGCATGTGGTTCGACACGACGGATCACGATTGGCTTGTTCGCACTTTCGAGCGGGATATCAGGAACGTCGCCTGATGCGCGGCTTCGTCGGCGTTGCGATGGTGCTGGCACTCGGAGCCACTTTCTCTGCATGGGGCCATGGCATGAGGCATGAGCGCGTGACCGCCGTTGCGAAGGCGATCCGGGCGCGTCTTGGCGGTGGCGTTGGGCGGATTGATGCCCAAAGTGCACGCGCTATGCCGAAATGTTCGTCGCCGCTGTCGGTATCGTGGCTTGGGAGTGCTGATGAGTACAAAACTGCGGAAGTCAGCTGTGCGAAGCCAACGTGGACCCTCTATATCGGCGTGTCGATGATGACGCTTATCCCTGTGCCTGTCCTGCGCCACACGATTGTCACCGGAGATACGATCTCACTTCGCGATGTGGTGTTCAAGGAT
>JAKAXS010000447.1 GCA_021816505.1 Pseudomonadota bacterium | reverse complement strand
TCTTGGAGCGCCACGAGTCGCTCATTCCATCGTCGTTCCAACTCTGCAGCGACCAGTCTATTCTCAGGATCGGTCGCCTCGTATTGCCGTTGAGCATGTCGGGCTTCGAAGCGAGCCTGTTCCATTGCCAGCTCAATCTGCCGGCACGCGGCATCAACCGCGGTGTCTGTCGCATCTATCGCCCGCAGCCCCGCCTCAAGCCCCAGCGGCGTGATGACCTTCAGTAGCTCATCGCTGACAGCCCGGTCTACTCGCCAGGCGCTGAACGAGATACACCTGTTCTGCCGCTCGATCTCTACACCTCGGCAGTAGTATCGAGGATGCTGGACAGTAGCGCCCGTATAATTCACAGCGAGCTTATGCCCGCAGTGTCCGCAACGGAGCAACCCTGCGAGCAGTGCCTCGCCGCGACGGATCGAGCCCCGAACGGCTTCACCTCTCATGTTCGCATTCTCCTGAAGGCGTCGTTGATTGCGCAGGAACGCCTCCCAGTCGATATAGCCTTCATGGTGAGCAGGTTTGCACACTCGCCATTGACTGCGGTCAGCCCGTACCCTTTGGACTCGCTTCCTCCCGTTCTCAACCCGTGTGACGGCGCTGGTGCGGCCGAACACGTACGCCCCGGCGTAAACCGGATTGGTCAGGATTTTATGGACGCGCGTGTAGGTGGGCAACGCCCACGCGACCCCAGTACTATCCGGACCGGGTCGCCGGAATGGAAGCTGGATCGAACGCTGCAGAAGCCACAGCAGAACTTGCCTTGCACTTTGCAGTTCGTCAAACTTCTGGAAGACCATCTCAATGACCTCGCGTACCCGACGGTCGGGGTCCTTCTCGATATTGAAGCCACTGCCGGGCACATATCCTATCGCCACGTTGGTCCGATGTTCACCGCGCGCCGCCTTGCACCAGATGGCTTCGATCGCCCGCTGCCGCAACATAGAGAGTTCGAGCTCAGAGTACGCACCCTTCATGCCCAGTAGAAGGCGGTCATTTGGCTGGCGGGGGTCATAAACTCCGTCTTCGTCGCTGAGGACAGTGTTTACGAGCGCACACAGTTCCAGCAGAGTATGCCAGTCGCGGCCATTGCGCGCGAGCCGGGAAGCCTCTATTGCGAATACCGCGCCGATCTTGCCATCGCAGATCAACGCAAGAAGCTTCTCGAAGCCTGGTCGCGCCACACCGCTGGCCGAACGTCCCAGATCCTCATCGATCACCATGACCTCGGAGAAGCCGAGCGATCGAGCCTTCTCGGCCAGGGCATACTGGCGTCGCTGGCTCTCCAGGTTGTTCTGCACTTGATCGACCGACGACTGGCGGACGTACACGCAGGCCATGCGCTTGAGATGCTCGCTGGTAATCTTCATCATTTGGAAATCTCCTTATGTTTTGTGTCAGTTGTCTGTGTGAGTTGATTCCGCTGCTCGAGTATCAACTCAGACAGCAGGCGGACTATCTCGGTCTGCGCTCGAGAAGGCAGGGTTACCGCGGGGCGCGTGCTTGTATTGAAGAGCTCGCGCTGCTTGATCGTCGATGGCCTCTTCATGTGCCCTCCAAAGGAGCGTTTTCTCGGGTGGCACCATACGACGCTGCGCAGTAATCAGCACACGGTGGGAGTATTTCGGGACGCCTGTTTCTTGCGTCCCGGTTGACGCCCCGCTCAAGCCCGTCTTCTTCGTGTGCCGATCTTCTTGGCGCGCCTCGCACCGTTCCGCGTGGGCATCGCTGCTTCTGCCTTCGCCTCGGCAGAGCGTGCGAGGTTCACCTCGTGCCTCAAACCCACCAGTGCCTCTCGTGACAGACGCGGGGGACTACGCTTTCCCAGCCGCGCGGCCGTTGGTTCCGTCATCCAGAGCGGGATGGGCGCGCTGATCTTGCCCGGGGAGCGGATGAGGAAGTATGGCTCTGGGCCTCGCGGATACCGCCGCAGGACCGGCACGACCTGACCAGCAAGCGGGTGAAAACGGTAGAGGACGCGGACTTCCTGATCTCGGGTAGAATGTTGCTCACTCGAAATTGTGCTCGCAGCAGAACTTGGGTCACATCGCACGTGAAGGTGGTCGGTTTGTGACCGTCCTGCCCGCCACCTGGGGCGAACAGGCGGCTTTCTACGAGTGGATCCTCACGCATGAGGCGCCGTGGATCGAACTGCTGAGCCGGCCGAACCCGCGCCGTCAGGCGAGCGATACCAAGGATATCTACCGCGGCTATGAATGGCCCATGCGCACGGCCCAGGGGTTTCGGGTGCTGTGGATCTGGAGTTCACAGAAAGAGGCCCTCGATCGGGCCACCCGCGAGCGGCGCATCGACCTCGCGGTCGAGAAACTCCAAGCCCTGCAGGCGCGGATCGGCCAGCCGCGCTCGCGCTTGATGAATCTCAAGCAGATCAAAGAGGCCGTGGACAAAGTGCTGCACGAGACCCGCACCGAGCGCTGGATCATCACTGAGATTCATACGAGCACCGAAAATCGTTTCGCCCAAGCCACCCGCGGCCGGCCGGGGCCACAGACCGCCTATGTCCGTCACGAACAGGTACGCTTCACCTTGCAATGGCGCTCCGACGCCCAGGCGCTGCTCCACGAGGCGCGCACCGACGGCCTGTTCCCGTTGATTACCAACGACGAGTCACTATCCATCAAACAGGCCCTGGTCGCCTACAAGCATCAACCAGCCTTGGAGAAACGATTCGAGCAGTGCAAGTCGGTCCTCGAGGTTCGACCGATGCTGCTAAAGAGTCATACGCGTATCGAAGCGTTTCTGTTCCTGTACTTCGTCGCGCTCCTGACCGAGGCGCTGATCGAACGCGAAATCCGCGGCCGCATGAAAACCCTAGGCATCGCCAAGCTGCCCATCTATCCGGAAGGCCGGCTCTGCGCTGCGCCCACCACCGACCGGCTCTTCTACCTGTTCCAAGACCTGCGCCGCCACCGTCTCGTCAATGCCGACGGCCACGTGCACCAGCGCTTCTACGACGCGCTCAGCGAGCCGCAGAAGACCGTTCTGCGCGTGCTTGGTCTATCCGAGGCCCGGTACCTGACTGCCGCCGAAGAATTCACCCCGCAGCCGAAGCCCGGGCTCGGTAAAAAACTCTCCCCGGTATAATTGCCGCGAAATGGGGTTCGAGAAGTGCGGAATGTACGCTGTCCGGATCCATGCGCCCGTGCAAAACTCGAATAATATGAACAGTGTCGGGCGTCACCGTGTAATAGACGGCGTGACTGCCCACAAACAGTACGCGGTACCCGTCGCGCACGAAGTCGCGCCTCATCCCGCTCTCGGGATTAATTGCCAACTTCCTGATGCCGCTATCCAACTCATCGAGGTATTTGTCCGCCTGGGCCGCGCC
>JAKAXS010000446.1 GCA_021816505.1 Pseudomonadota bacterium | reverse complement strand
CCCGCCGAAGCCGAGGCGAGATACTACGCTATGCAGAAAACCATCCCTATGGCAGCATGACTTAAACCAAACAGCCTCCGGAATTCCCGGGGCGGTTCAGATTGACGATGCGCAGCCCCTCGCCGAGTGCCATGCCGTGTTGCATATCCTCCGACCACAACGTGTCGCAATCGGCGTGGAGCGCCGAGGCGGCGATCATCGCGTCGTAGGTCGAGAGATTGTAGCGCTCGGCGAGTGCGAGCCCTGTCTCGTGCGTCTCGATGGTGATCGGTTGGACCGTCAGCAGGCCGCGCAACATGGACAGAAACGCGTGGGTATCTGGCCACGCCATCTGCATCTTGCGGCGCGCGACATTGGCCAGTTCGTTCAGAACCTGCACGCTGATGACGCCGCCATCGGCGATGATCGCCTCCGCACGATCCGCCTTCACGGGGTCGCTGGACGCGATATAGACGAGGACGTTGGTGTCGAAGAAGCTACCGGGCATTGACCTCTTCCCGGTCGAATTTGAAATCGGGCGGCAGACGACCGCGGAAGGCGCGAAGCCGTTTCAGCAATTCGTCGCGGCCCGGCTTGCGCGCGACGGCGAGTTCCCGCGCATCGGCGACATGGATTTCGATCTCGTCGCCTTCCTTGAGTTCGAGCACTTCGACCACGGCGGCGGGAAGGCGAACGGCGAGACTATTGCCCCATTTGGCGACCTGCATTCCGGCCCTCCATTCGGTAGATATACGTTAAGGTCAATGTATATCTAACAATGGCCGAGAGCAAGGGCTGCGCACCGGGCGCTTTGACTCGGGACGGCGCGGCCCGGCCGTATGGAAAGGCATCCCTGCGGCTATAGCGTTTCTCCGCCCCGTCACGTCGGTCGATTGACGATCCTGCTCATTGGATGGTGGTCAACCAACCAACGGGCGAACTCGCCGCGCTGGATCGGGAGCTCGCTGAAGATGTGCATGACAGAAACAGCCAGATGTTGCGGCCCGGGCTACGCCATCGTATCCGACGATTTCCAACCAACCGCATAGAACACGCTCAGAGTGGGCGAGATGAGTGGCAATCTAAGCAAAAACGACCCCGAAGGGCCGTTCTTATCCGCTTGAAATCTTGGAGAGATTTTGGAGCGGGCGAAGGGATTCGAACCCTCGACCCCAACCTTGGCAAGGTTGTGTGCCGCCTACGCTGGGGCCGCCACACTTTCTCCCCGATGCGCTTAACATACATAATATCAAGTATTTAGGAAGATTTCCGTCGCCGCATCTACGACCAATCGCGACCCACTTTTCCATCGCGGTGGACACCATGTGGACACCATTATAAGCTGGTGTCCACTGGGAATGAGGGCGTGGGAGATGTGTCATGGATCGGTCGTCCAGCGTTCGATTGACAAAAACGGTAGCGGAGAAGGCCGAGGTTCGCGACACCCGATACGACCTTTGGGACCTGGAGCTTACCGGGTTTGGCCTGCGGGTAGAGAAAAGCGGGACGAAGACGTTCATCATTCGCTACCGCACCGACGGTGGCGGCCGATCCGCGCCGCGACGCTTCCTGACCATCGGACGCTTTGGGACGCTGACGGTCGAGCAGGCGAGGAAGAAGGCCAAGACCTTGCTGGGCGCAGCCGCCAGCGGTGAAGATCCTGCCGGCGACGTGCAGGAGAAGCGTCGTGAGAAGACGGGCCGCGAGCTGCTCGACTTCTACGAGGAGCATGGCTGCTTCATTCAGCGCGGCATCCATAAGGGGAAGCCGATGAAGCCTCAGACGAAGAAGAACACGATAGGCCGACTGCGCAATCACTTCGAGGTGCTGCTCGGCCACCGGCGGGCCAGCGAGATCAACTCGGGCGACATCGAAACGATGGTCGCAGACATTACGGCAGGAAAGACGGCGAAGGACGAGAAGGTCGGGCCACGCAAACGCATCATCGTCCGTGGCGGCGAAGGCGCCGCACGAAAGGTCGTGCGCGACGTGTCGGCCATGTTCAACTTCGGGGCGCGTCACGGTTTCATCGTGACGAACCCGGTCGAGAACGCGTCGGTGAGAAAGACAGACAACCGCCGCGAACGCTTCCTCGCGCTCGAGGAGGTTTCGCGACTGGGAGAGGCCTTCAACCAGGTCGAGGCCGACGGGGCCAATCCAAAGGCCGTCGCGATCTCGCGCCTTTGGGCGCTGACCGGCTGTCGACGAAACGAAATCGCGGAACTCAAGGTCCACGAGGTCAACTTGGGCCAGAGCCGGTTTGAGTTCGACGATACGAAGACCGGAAAGTCCATTCGTCCCTTTGGGCCGGCGGCCGCAGCGCTCCTCACGGCTCTTCTGAAGGATCGGAAATCGGGCTACGTGTTCCCGGCCGAGACGGGCGAGGGCTACTATCAGAGCACGCGCAAAGTCTGGGCGGAGGTGATCGAGATCGCCAAGCTGCCCGGCGTCACCCCACATACGCTACGCCATACGCTCGGATCGACGGCCACATCGAGCGGTGAGGCGTTGGCCCTTACCGGGGCGATCCTGGGTCACGCGAACCTTCGGTCAACCGCGATCTATGCGCATGTGCAGCATGACCCGTCCCTTGAGGCGGCGAAGCGCGTCGAAAAGCTGCTGGCTTCGGCCCTAGAGGGGAAGGCTGCGCAATCGAGAGACGGCGACTCCGCTGATGATGTCCCAGAGCTTGATGCGGACTTGATTCGGGTGCTGGCCGAACGGCTTTCGCAGGAGGGTTCGGACGCGGCCCGCCTGCGAGCGATCATAGCCCAGGTGGTCGCGCTCAACACGTGAGCTCTCCCTACTTGCCACCGCGAACAGGTCTGCGCATTTCTCCAGCGCCGAGAGCCACCCTCCGAAGGTGGAGGCCACACGTTCGAATCGTGTCGGGTGCGCCAACCTCCCTAGATTTGCGCCTTATGGCGCGATTCGGATCAGGTTTGGCTTAGGGCTCGAAGATGTCGAGCCAGACCACATCCGCGCCCTGTCGTGCTCCCAACTGCCTGCGCCAGTGGGCGCAGCGTCATGCCGGCAGCCTTGAATTAGTCCCGCCCGCTATTAAGATATAGAGCGGTATGCTTTAATAGCGGCCACGCTAATTAAAGGATCGCGTGTGACGAACGGAGAGAACCAAAGGCTCGGGGCCTATGTCGAAACGAGCGCGGGAGGCGAGCGCGTGCGGGCCTATGTGCCTGCCCCGCTGCCGCCGAATCCGCCGCTCGAACTCGGACGGTTCATGCAGGTCTACGAACGCGCCATCGCCGCGGTCGGGCGCCTCGACGGCGTGACGACGATCCTGCCTTCAACGCCTTTGTTCCTCTACATGTACGTCCGCAAGGAAGCCCTGCTGTCCTCTCAGATCGAGGGGACG
>JAKAXS010000445.1 GCA_021816505.1 Pseudomonadota bacterium | reverse complement strand
CCGATCTGACGCCGAGAAGCACGAGCACGAGGCTCAAGACGGTCGCGAAAACGGGCCGCCTGATGCAGAATTCGAACATTCCCGTCAGCTCCCGCCGGCCGGCGCGGAGTTGCTTTGTCGCACGACGATCTCAACGGCCGCGCCGTTGCGAAGGCGTTGCTGGCCGGCCGTCACCACGGTCGTGTTCGACTTCAGGCCCTCGACGATCTCCACCGAGCCGGCCTTGCGGTTGCCGAGTTTGACTTTGCTCTCGACCGCCTTGCCGTCCTCGATCGCGAATACGATGTTCTCTCCGCCGCGGGGAACCACGGCACTTTCCGGAATGACGACAACTTCACGCTCGGTCAGGCCCTTGACGACGATGCGCGCGAAGAGGCCAGGACGCAGCGTTCCGTCGCCATTCGGCAGCAACGCGCGTATCGAGAGCGAGCGGCCATTCACGTCGACGTGCGGGTCGATCGCGTAGATGTCGCCGTGGAACACTTTCCCCGGCAGCGCATCGACGGTGACATCGACTTTCTGGCCCGTCTTGATTTCGGCCAGGTAGATCTCCGGCAGCTTGAAGTTCACCTTCAGCGTGTCGATTTTCTCGATGTTGACGATCGGCGCGCCGATGCCGATGTAGGCTCCCGGCGATACCACGCGAAGGCCAACGGTCCCTGAGAACGGCGCGCGGATCACGTGCTTCGCAAGGCGCGTCTTCGCAAGTTCAACGGCAGCCAGCGCCGTTTCCGCATTTGTGTTCGCCTCGTCCCGGGCGCGTTCGGTCACGTTTCCGGATTGCGCCAGCGTCTGCGCCCGGCTTTGATTGCTCTTGGCGAATTCGTAACGCGCCGTCGCGTCAGACAGCTCGGCGCGCACCAGCGCCTCGTCGAGCTTCACCAGCACGTCGCCTTCCTTGACGGTCTGGCCTTCCTTCAGCGGCAGCTCAACGATGCGTCCGGCGATTTCAGAGGCGATCTGAACGGACTCGTCGGATTGCAACGAGCCGATGGCGCGCACGTCGGTCGTGGATTTGGTGATTTCGGCGGCGGCGGCTTCGACAGGCACCTCCCGCGTGCCGCCGGCGCCGTTGCCGGCATCGCGCTTGCCTTTGCCCTTGGCCTCGCCGTTGGGCGTCGCGGCGGCGTCCTGCTTCGCGTTGCTGTTGCCCTCAGCCGGCGCGGTCAGCCCCCTCCAGCTCTTTTCGAGGCCGGCGAACGCTTGCGTACGCAGCTCGGGAAACTGGAAGGCAGCGCCGGCAATAGCCAGGCTGGCGATGCCACCACCGATCAAAATTCCCTTCAACATCAGTCCTCCTCGTGCACCCGGCCGAGGTGGCGGTGCAAGGCGCCAAACCGTCGTGCGTCCGGCTCCATCTTTGAGGAGAACGGGGCTCAGGCCCCCGTTCCGTCGCCGCAAAGTATAACGAAATTATGGGTTTTTCGGCATAAATCCGCGTGCGGCCGGCCTCAGACTTCGACAGCGGCAGTCTTGCGGACGCTGGCCTCGGTCAGGTCTGGGGCACAAAACTCAATGAAGCGATAGGCATAGCCGCGCAGGTAGCGTCCACGCCTCAGTGCGATACGCGATGTGCTCAGCGGAAACAGATGCTTGCTCTCCAAAAGGCGCAGCCCATCATCTCTCTCCGGATCGAACGCGATCGAAGCGACAATGCCGATCCCCAGCCCAAGTTCCACGTAAGACTTGATCACGTCCGCATCGAGCGCCGCCATCACGATGTCGGGCGCGAGACCCGCCTTGGAGAACGCCGTGTCGATGGCGGGACGCCCCGTGAACCCCTCGTGATAGGTAATGATCGGAAACTCGGCCACGGCCGCCAGTGTCAGCGGCTTCACTTTCTCAAGCTCGTGCCCCTTGGGAACGACGATGGCATGGTTCCACGAATGATAGGGAAACGCCGCGATATCCGCGTTGTCGGCAAGGCTCTCGGTCGCGATGCCGATGTCGGCCCGGCCGTCGAGCAACATACTCGCGATTTCCTGCGGACTGCCCTGATGCAGTACGAGATGCACGTGCGGAAATGCCTTGCGGAACTTCGCCACCGCCTGCGGCATCGCATAGCGCGCCTGCGTATGCGTCGTTGCGATGTTCAGCTCGCCGCGATCGGAGGACGCGAACTGCTCGCCCAATCGCTTGATGTTCGCCGTATCCAGCAGGATGCGCTCGACGATGTCGACAAGCTCCTTGCCGGGATCGGTCAACCCCAGAAGGCGCTTGCCGCGTCTGATGAAGAGCTCGACGCCCAGTTCGTCCTCGAGATCCTTGATGTGTTTGGACACACCGGATTGCGAGGTAAACAGCGCGTTTGCTACCTCCGTCAGATTGTAGTTACGCCGCACCGTCTCGCGGATAATGCGCAGCTGCTGAAAGTTCATAACTTCTGGCTTACTGCCGCACGGCGGGATTGTCGATTGGGAACAGCTGCAAGCGGTCACTTACCAGCCGGACATTCTGACCGGAGTGGAGGTCGAGGTCCTGCAGCTCCGACGCCGTCAACTCGACCTCGAAGACTTCCGGCTTCGTCGCTCCGTTCACGCCGTTCGACGCCAGCAGCTCCACCCGGGTGATGGCGCCGACTTTCAGCAGCCGGCTTACGGTCGCCGAGATGCCCGAACGCTGGTCGTTGCCTGACGTCACGATCTCGATCTCGTGCGGGCGCGCATACGCCACCACGTCCTGGCCCTCGCTCACGCGTGCCGCGCCGACCGGGATCGTGTCGTTGCCGATGCGCACACGCCCGCCTTCCACCCGGCCACGGAACTTGTTCGCCGTGCCGATGAAGCTGTAGGCGAACGACGTTGCCGGCTGGTCGTAGATCTCATTCGGCGTGCCGATCTGCTCGATGCGGCCCTTGTTCAGCAGCACGATCTTGTCGGCGACTTCGAGGGCTTCTTCCTGGTCGTGCGTCACGAACACGGACGTGATGTGCAGCTCGTCGTGCAGGCGGCGCAGCCAGCGGCGAAGCTCCTTGCGCACCTGGGCATCGAGCGCGCCGAACGGCTCGTCGAGCAACAGCACGCGCGGTTCGACCGCGAGCGCACGCGCCAGCGCGATACGCTGACGCTGCCCACCCGACAGCTGCGACGGGAAACGGTCCGCCAGCCAGCCGAGCTGCACCAGTTCCAGAAGCTCGTTCACCTTCTTGCGGATCTTGTCTTCGCTCGGGCGTACCGCGCGCGGCTTGACGCGCAGACCGAACGCGATGTTCTCGAACACCGTCATGTGCCGGAACAGGGCGTAATGCTGGAACACGAAGCCCACCGCGCGCTCGCGCACGTGCCGTCCCGATGCGTCCTCGCCGTCGAGCACGATACGCCCGCTGTCGGCGCCTTCCAGGCCGGCGATGATGCGGA
>JAKAXS010000444.1 GCA_021816505.1 Pseudomonadota bacterium | reverse complement strand
CCGGTCCGCGATCCAACCTCCGGATGGCCCCGGCGGGGACCACCCAAGTGGTCGCCGCAACGCGCTGAAATCGTGGGCATCCGGGGGCGGAAGACTGCGCTTGCGGCGCAGGGAGAGCGCGGCTATAAAGCGGCCTCGCTCGCACCGCTGCGCCAGTCGCGGCAGCGGCGAGATCCCTTTCAAAACGGGATGAACGGTCGGGCGGAGCGTAGCGCAGCCTGGTAGCGCACTTGCTTCGGGAGCAAGGGGTCGGGAGTTCGAATCTCCCCGCTCCGACCATTCTTTTTCGAGACGCGGACGCCTGGGTCTCAGGCAGTAAGGTCTCAGCGCAGGTGTTTCTCGTAGATAATGACGTCGTGCCCTCGATAGTGGCTTCGATATGTTCCCGCCTTCTCGAAGCCTAATCCCTCGCACATGGCTCGCGAGGCTGAGTTGTCGGCGCGAACGTCGCCGATGATCTTGCGCAATCCGACGGTGCCACCGTGGTCGATAAGGCCGGCGAGTGCCGCTCGGCCGACACCGCGGCCCCGTGATGAGGCGGCGATAGCTATCCCGAACCACGCGTACTCACCCTTGCGATGCACGTTGCTGAGCTGGACGAAGCCCGCCGGTCCACGTTCCGTGACGACAACGAGGAAAACGCCATCGCGTTCTTTGCGGCTCACCCAGGCCAAGACGTCGTCGTCAGACACATCCCGGCTTTCTTCCGGGTAGGCCATCAGGATGTCTTGCAGGGCGTAGTCGCGGCGGATTTCGCGCAACACCTGGAGATCATGTTCGGCGCCAAACGCCCGCAACCGGATCGACGAAATCGATTGACCATCGACGGAGCGATTGCTGTGTTCCATCGTTCCATTCTCTCTTCGGCAAGTTGCGGCAATCAACAGCGAAACGTCAGGACTTCGATAGCATTATTCGAGAGATTGAGTAGATCCCGCTTTTCGCGGAAAGTGCCACCCGACACTCGCCCCCCAATCACCGGATCACCCTGCTCGAATGCCTGACACCGCGCCGTCGTCCGAAACGCTCCGTCCCTACGATGCGCGCATGCTGTCCGTCGGCGACGGTCACTGGCTCTACGTCGAGGAAGTCGGCAACCGCGACGGCTATCCCGCGCTGTTCCTGCACGGCGGCCCCGGCAGCGGCAGCCAGCACATGCACCGCCGCATTTTCGATCCGGAGCGCCACCGCGCCATCCTGTTCGACCAGCGCGGCGCGGGCCGTAGCCATCCCTATCTGTCGCTCACCGCGAACACCACCGCGCACCTCGTCGAGGATATCGAGCGCATGCGCGCGCACTTCGAAATCGACAAATGGCTTCTCGTCGGCGGCTCGTGGGGCTCCACGCTTGCGCTCGCCTATGCTGAACGCTTTCCCGAACGCGTCTCGGGCCTCGTCCTGCGCGCGGTCTTTCTTGGGAGCGCGGAAGAGGTGCAGTGGGCCTTCATCGACGGGCCGCGCACGTTCCGGCCGGAGCTTTACGACGATTTCGTCGCCCTGCTGCCCGGCCCCGAACGGCGCGATCCGCTCACCTCTTACGTCACCCGCATCCTCAATCCCGATCGTGCCGTCCACTTCGCGCCGGCCCAGTCCTGGTATGCGTACGAACGCGCACTGTCGGAGCTGACCCCCGGCACGACGCGCCTGCCGGCGCCCGCGTCGTGCACGCAAGGACGGCTGCCGCCGACGCCGATCGTCGAGGCGCACTACGTCCGCAACAACTTCTTTCTCGCGCCGAACGCGTTGTTGAACGGCGCCGCGCGCCTGGCCGGCATTCCAGGCACGATCATCCAGGGTCGTTACGATCTGCTATGTCCGCCGCTCGCCGCGCACGCGCTCGCCGCCGCATGGCCCGGCAGCACGCTGGACGTCGTGGAGAACGCGGGACACGCGATGACGGAGGCCGATGTTACCGAGCGGATGCGGGCTGCGGTCGCAGCTCTAACCCCTCGTTGATCGCTGCGCGCTGCGCCTCGAACGCCTCGGCGGGGCCGTTCTCGAAAATCGGCGCATCGGCGAAGGCTTCCGCCAGCCGGCGATCTTCCTCGGAGCGCACGGTCCAGGTGAACAGCGGCACGCCCAACTCTTCGCGCGCCCGCCGCGGCGGCAGCGTCTCCAGCGCGCCGACTTCGTAGGCGTAGAAATCCGGATTGGCGTCCGCGCCTTCCTCCAGGTCGCGCAACCTCGCCGCGCGTGCCTGGTCGATGCGGTCGCCCCACCAGTCTCCGCCCGCGTACGAGCCCGAGATGATGCCGCGCGGTACCTGCGGCGCATATTGCTTCGCCAGCACGATGACCGCCGGATCGAAAGACATCAGCGCGATCGGCCCCTCGTAGTACGCCGCCATGCGGCAGACGCGGAACAGGAAGCCGTGGTCCGGCGGATCCCATTCGCTCTTGATCTCGACCAGCAGCGGCACGCGTCCGCCAACCTGCTCGAGAAGCTCGGCGAATGTCTGGATGCGCTCGTCATCCCTGTCGCGATAGGTCAGTCGATCGAGGTCCCCCGCGGTCAGATCGACGACGCGCTCGGTGCCGTCGATCAGCCGGTCTATCGTGTCGTCATGAAACACGACCGGGAGCCCGCCGGCCGCCGGCCGCACGTCGCATTCGATGCCGAGGTCGGCATCGATCGCCGCCTGGAACGCGGTCCTGGTGTTTTCGATGCGCCCGCGCGCGGCGTCGTGCAATCCGCGATGGGCGATGGGCACCAGGAAGATCGCGCGATCGAACCGCGGCATGTGTGCCTCACGTCACGCTGAAGATGGCGTCGACCTCGACCGCCGCGCCGACCGGCAGACCGGAGACACCCACGGCCGCGCGCGTGTGCCGGCCCTTGTCGCCGAGGACGGCGACCATCAGGTCCGACGCGCCGTTGATCACCTTGGGATGATCCGTGAAATCCGGCCCGGCGTTGACGAAGCCCGTCAGCCGCAGCACTTGAGCGATACGATCCAGGTTCCCCAGTGCCGCTTGCGCCTGCGCCAGCAGGTTCAGCGCACAGGTCTTGGCGGCCTCGACGCCGTCTTCCACGCTCAGCGTATCGCCGACGCGGCCCGCGATCAGCCGGCCGTCGCCGGTCTTCGAAATCTGGCCCGAGATGAACAGCAGATTGCCGGCAAGCAGGAATGGAACGTAGTTCGCGACGGGATTGGGCGCCGGCGGCAGCTCCAATCCGAGTTCCTTCAGCCGCGTCGCAACATCAACACTCATACATCGTCCCCGATACGCAAAATCCGAACCGCCCCAAGCCAATGGAGGCGACCGTCCTTGAAAGGATCAGACTGGCAAAGTGATCTGCCGGCCACGGTTTGGCAATGGCTTCGCAATCTCGGCTTGGCGGCGTGGGCTTTGTGCTACACT
>JAKAXS010000443.1 GCA_021816505.1 Pseudomonadota bacterium | reverse complement strand
TATCGAGGCGCTCGCAAAGGCCGCCGCCTTGGGCTTCAAGTCCAAGAAGTAAGCAGCTCACTCACTCACAGTATCAAAAGGCACTTTGCAATGGCCAAGATGTCAAGACAGGAATACGTTAGCCTGTTCGGTCCGACCGTTGGCGATAAGATCCGCCTCGGTGACACCGATCTCTACGTCGAGATCGAGAAGGATCTTCGCGTTTACGGTGACGAGTCGCTCTGCGGTGGCGGCAAGACCCTGCGTGACGGCATGGGGCTCGACAACCGCGCCACCAGCGCTGGCGGCGCGCTCGATCTCGCTCTGACCAACGTCACGATCATCGACGCGGTCCTGGGCGTCGTCAAAGCCGACGTCGGTATCAAGGACGGCAAGATCGCCGGGATTGGCAAATGCGGCAACCCGAACACGATGGACGGCGTAACGCCGGGTCTGGTCGTGGGCGGCGCCACGGACGTCATCTCCTGCGAGCAGCTGATCCTCACCGCTGCCGGTATTGACTCCCACATCCACATGATCTGCCCGCAGCAGGTCGAGCACGCGCTTTCCAACGGCGTGACGACGTTCTTCGGCGGCGGCCTTGGCCCGACGGACGGCACCAACGGCACGACCATCACTTCCGGCCCGACGAACATCAAGTTCATGCTGCAGTCCTTCGAAGGCCTGAACGTGAACGTCGGCCTGCTCGGCAAGGGCAACGTCTTGAATCCGCAGGTCCTCGAGGAACAGCTTCTCGCGGGCTGCGTCGGCTACAAGAACCATGAGGACTGGGGCACCACGCCGTCCAACCTGCGCGCCGCTCTGCGGTTCGCGGACGAGCATGATGTCCAGGTGGCGATCCACACCGACACGCTCAATGAGTCGGGCTACGTCGAAGACACGATCGCTGCCCTCGAGGGCCGTACCGTTCACACCTACCACACCGAAGGCGCCGGCGGCGGTCACGCCCCTGACATCATCCGTGTGGCTGGCTACCCGAACGTGCTGCCGAGCTCGACCAACCCGACCCTGCCGTACGGCATCAACTCGCAGGGCGAGCTGTTCGACATGATCATGGTCTGCCACAACCTGAACCCGGCCGTGCCTTCGGATGCGGCATTCTGCGAGAGCCGCGTGCGTTCGGAGACGATCGCTGCGGAGAACGTGCTGCACGACCTCGGCGCGATCTCGATGTTCTCGTCGGACTCGCAGGCGATGGGTCGCGTGGGCGAAAACTGGCTGCGTGCCATCCAGACCGCCGACGCGATGAAGCAGGGCCGCGGCAAGCTCGCTGAGGACGCTGCGGACAACGACAACTTCCGCGTGCTGCGCTACGTCGCCAAGATCACCATCAACCCGGCGATCACGCATGGCATCTCGCATCTTCTCGGCTCCGTCGAGAAGGGCAAGGTGGCCGACCTGGTGCTGTGGTCTCCGCAGTTCTTCGGCGCGAAGCCCAAGATGGTCCTCAAGGGCGGCCAGATCGCCTGGTCGATCATGGGCGATCCGAACGCCTCGCTGCCGACCTGCCAGCCGGTGTTCTACCGGCCGATGTTCGGCGGCTTCGGCCCTGCGATGCACAAGATGAACTACACCTTCGTCTCGCAGGCGGCCGCTTGCGCCGGCGTGAAGGAGAAATACGGCCTGCAGCGTAATGTCGAGCCGGTGAAGAACTGTCGGGCGATCGCGAAGAAGGACATGGTGCGCAACTCGTACCTGCCCAACATCAAGGTCAACCCGGAGACTTTCGCGGTAACGGTGGAAGGCGTTCACATGACCGTGAAGCCGCTCAAGGATATCAGGCTGAACCAGCTGTACTTCTTCAGCTGATGTAACTTTCTAAAGCTGGGTGTGGTCGTCACAAGGCGGCCACACCTGCTTTGGACCAGGAATACCCTCGTGCGGCGATGCGCTCGGGGAGTGGCTGACAAGTTTTATGGATAGGGATCCCATGATCATCATAGAATCAGTGTTAGGAAACATCTCCGATGCCCGCTGGAAGGGGATCGCCGCCAGCGCCAAGCTGGATGAGCTGCGTCTGAACCAGTGGGATGCCCAAAAGAACCGCTTTCGGAAGAAGACCGAGGGCGGGGCTGAATTGGCCGTGTCGCTCGATCGGAACAGTTTTCTGCACGACGGCGATATTCTGAGCTGGGATGAGGCGGCGAAGGTTCTGGTTGTCGCCAAGATCCTGCTGAGCGAGGTTCTCGTCATCGACCTTTCGCAGCTGTCGAAGGGCGATCCCGACCAGATTGTCAGGACATGCGTCGAGCTCGGACACGCGCTCGGCAATCAGCATTGGCCCGCGGTGGTCAAGGACCACCGGGTGTTCGTGCCGCTGACAGTTGACAAGAAGGTCATGTCCTCGGTGATGCGGACGCACGCCTTCAAGAACATCACTTACGATTTCGCGCCTGGTTCGTTTGCGATTCCCTACCTGCTGCCCCACGAAGCGCGGCGCCTGTTCGGCGGCTCCGAGCAGCAATCGCACGCGCATCATCCGGAAGGCGGCGACGTCGGTGGCCGGGACTCGGAGGCCCAGGCGCACGATCACGATCACGATAACGATCATTCGCACACGCACGGGCACGACCATGGCCATCATCACTGACATTGCACCGCACGCTGAGGCTGCGCCGTCGATGCTGATGCTGGCGCGCGCGCTGCAGTTTGGCGATTCGACGCTGCCGACGGGCGCGTTCACGTTCTCCCACGGTCTTGAGTCGGCGATCGAGCGCAAGGTCGTCACCGATGCCGAGTCGCTGAAGGCCTTCGTCCGTACCGCGCTCGAGCAGGCTAGCGGATCGGACGTCGTGGCTCTGCAAGAGGCCTACGACGCGGCGCTGGAGGGAGATCTCGACAGCGTCGCAATGATCGATCGCTACCTCTACAACCGCAAACTCAACGAAGAGCCGCGGTTGATGACGGTGCGCACCGGCAAGAAACTCGTGGAGATGGCGGCGAAAGTCGTCGGTGGGGCGTCGATCAGAGAGTGGCTGGATCGCATCGCCTCCGGCAAGACGCCTGGATGCTACCCTGTCTCGCTCGCGGTCATCTTCGTTGAAACGGGCCTGTCGTTGCAGGATTGCGTGGTTGTGCACCAGTACGCCGTCGCGATGGCGATCCTGAGCGCTGCGCTGCGGCTGATGAAGGTGGATCACTTCGAAACTCAACGGATCCTGTTTGAGCTCAATCAGGAGATCGGCAACGACTTCGTTTCCTCTTCGAAGAAGAAGCTCTCCGACATCGCAAGCTACGCTCCGACCGTGGACGTCCTTGCGGCCGTCCACGTCAAAGCGCACGTCCGTCTGTTTATGAGCTAAACCCGAACTCTTACCATATGCGAAAGATGCAATGAAAAAGATCACTCGAATTGGCGTTGGCGGAGAGCTTCTTCT
>JAKAXS010000025.1 GCA_021816505.1 Pseudomonadota bacterium | reverse complement strand
CGTTCTGGTCAATTATGACCTGCCGTGGAATCCGATGATCGTCGAGCAGCGAATTGGCCGTGTCCAGCGCCTAGCCTCCGCCCACAAAAGCGTGGCCATCTTTAACGTCATGCTGCAGGGGACATTCGAAGAGTACATTGTCGGCCGCCTTATGGAAAAACTGCAGATGGCTTCGCACGCCATCGGCGATCTGGAGTCGCTGCTTGAGGCCTCTGGCGTTGGCGACGACTCGGAGAACTTCGAAGAGAAGGTGCGCCGCCTCGTCGTTGCGGCGTTGGAAGGAAAGGATACTCAAGAGGCCGTCCGGCTCGAGTCTGAAAGTATCGAAAAAGCACGGCATGAACTTGAGGCAGAACGAGATAACATCAATAGCCTGCTAGGGGACGGCCAGGCAACGGTCGGTCCCAGGGCGCCAACGCTCCCCTCTCAGGAGCGTTCCATGGACGTCTCGGACTTTGTGCCAGCAGCGTTCAAATACCTCGGGGCCACGGTCGTTCCCCTCTCCAAAACCTCTTTCGATATTACGAGAGACGGCGTTACGGAAAGGGTCGTGACAGAACCAGCAGCGGGGTTCGGGACGTTATTAACTCCACAATCCGCCGGTTTTTCACGTTTGGTCGACGAGGTTGTTTCCTCCGGACTTCACATAGTCGAGGACCTAGACCGGGCGCCTGAGACCGAAATCGTCAACACAGCGACACAGTGGGTCTCGCAGTTCAATGCCCGTTTCGACGGCCACGATATCCAGTCAGTTACCCTCGACTTCGATGGGTATGCTCTGGTTCGCGTGCGCGCGACAGTGCAGCACGACAGTTACGAGCGCCTTGTCTCGCTCGCTTACCGCACGAAGACCGCGGCGCCGCTTCGTGGTCGCCATGCCCTATCCTCACTACCCAATGTCTTACAAAGCGTGGCCGAGGTCGGTATCGACCCGCTTGAGCTGGAACGAGCGGCCGCGAACGATGATGCGATCGCAGAATTCTGCCGATTCTACTTAGAACGACGTGCAATCGAGGTGGCTGCCGCAGGCGACGACGTCCGCCGGGCCTCGAAACTCAAGGATGAATTTACACCTCGGTTGGATATGTCCCTCGTCGCACTCAAGGGCCGCGTACGGCGCACAGCTAGCGCCCTTATTCGCTATCGTCTCAGCGATGGTAAGCTCTATCACAGCGACGTCAGCGTTCGACCTTCGACAGCGGAACTTGCCGGCCCCGAGATTGCAATTTGCGGACTGTCGAACACATCGGCTCCCCTCGATTGCATGGAGACGTGCCAAGTCACCGGCACCTCAGCACTACGACATTTGCTAGTTGAATCGGAAGTCAGTGGTCGACGCGCCATTCCAAGCCAGGCAACACGTTGCCAGCTGTCTCAGAAGCAAGCGCTGCTCGATGAGGTGGCACAGTCATCCATCACTGGCGGCTGGGTACTCTCGGGTCTTCTAAAGACCTGCGCGCTAACCGGCGCCAAGGCGGAGCCGGAACATTTTGGACGATGCGCGTTCACGGGGGATACCGTTCTCAGTGTCCACTTGGCCGTGAGCGAGGTGAGCGGCAAAGCTTATCGGTCCGATCAATCTGCCGCGTCTTCGGTGTCGGGCCAATCGGGCCATCACAATGAATTCGAGACATGCGCAGAGACACGTCTGCCTATCGCCAAGTTAGAAGCGGAGGTTTGCTCGGTTTCCGGAATGCGCGTTCGCCCCGGCGTCCTCGAAACTTGCGGCCTTACCCAACAACGGATCCATCCGTCCCAGATGCTGACGTGCGGACATTCTGGACAGCGTGGCGCGTTCTGGTTGTTCACGCGAAGCTCATTGTCCGACCGGCCAGTTCTTGACTCTCTCGCGATCAAATCAACATCCGGTGCGGCGTGCTTGCCGGAGGAAGCGGTCAGCTGCACCTGGACCGGCCGCAATACGCATCCCGCGGACTTGCGAACGTGCCAGCTTACAAGCCTCCTCGTTCATGCGTCATTGCTTGCACCGCAAGGCGCGCTGCGTCCACTCATCGAGCTGCTCGATGGTGTCAGACATTCAACCGAACATGCGCAGGGTTGGGAGGTGATCGGCTCCACGATTTCCGCCGCATTGAATGGCTCTCGCTGCCGCGTCGTCAACGCAGCAGCCTCTCCTGATGGGAACGTTTTGGCATTGCGGGGTGAAGTCAAGTCGTTGCTTGGCCTTCGTACAAATCACGTCGGTGCTCTTTACTCGCTCACCGACAAAGCCCTCATCGGCCGCATCACAATGGGGAAGACGACCGTTCACGGCTGGGCATCAAAGCACTCTTAGATTGTCGCCCAGAATGTGCCATGCCGCGTGATGCCCTGGCGTCAGAGGATTTCATGCAGATCAATGATGGCGAACTATTATTTTCAGCGAGTGATTTGGTCACTTTCCTCGGGTGCCGGCATGCGACGCTTCTGGATTTGAAAGCAGCGCGTGGAGGCCCTAAAGCTCCCGAACAACACGACCCCCACACCGAGCTATTGCAGCAGAAGGGCTTGGAACACGAGGCGTCGTATTTGCAGCGATTGCGATCTGAAGGCCTCAGTGTCGAAACAATCGCATCAGCCGCCACGCTCGAGGACCGTGTTGCCGCCACCCGAGACGCGATGCAACGTGGCGTCGATATCATTTACCAGGGAGCTCTTCTCGGCCGGCCGTGGCATGGCTATTCAGATTTTCTGCGAAAGGTCGAAGTGCCGTCGAACCTGGGTGCTTGGAGCTACATTGTCCTTGATACGAAGCTCTCGCAAACTGCAAAGCCGAGCCATGTGATTCAGCTCGGCGTCTATGCCTCGCTGATCGAACTGGAACAGGGTCGGATCCCGGACGTTGTCGGCGTCCTACTTGGAGATGGCACGGAGGCGGTCATGAGGACGCATGACTACGCGCATTACATGCGCGCCGCCGGACACAGGCTGGTGAGTTTCACCCAAGCGCCTCCGGAAAATTCCGCTCCCGAGCCGTGCGCTCAATGTCTCTACTGTCGATGGCTCCCAGTCTGCGATGCGCAGTGGCAATCGAGCGGACACCTGAGCATCGTTGCGAACATGCGGTCGACGCAGATCCGCAATCTTCGCGATGCCGGTATCTCGAGAATCGAGGTCTTGGCTCAATACAGAGGACCGAGCGTCAAGGGTCTGCCTGACGCCATATTGGCGCGCTTGCGCAGTCAGGCTGCTCTTCAGGTCGCCAGGCTCAAAGACGGTCACAACCGGCATGAGATCTTACCCCTGGCGGACGGACGCGGTTTCTGCCGCGTGCCCAAACCAAACGCCGGCGACCTCTTCTTTGACATGGAGGGTGACCCTCTGATTGTCGGTGGCCTGGAGTATCTGTTCGGCTTCATCAGCGGGCCTGCCAATGAGCCCGTGTTCACAAAATTTTGGGCTCACAGTCGGGCGGACGAGAAGAAGGCGTTTGAGGATGCGATTGATTTTGTCGTTGAGCGGCTCAAGCGCCACCCTGAAGCACATGTCTATCACTATGCCGCCTACGAGGCATCAGCGCTCAAGCGTCTGTCGATCTTCCACGCGACCCGTGAGGCTGAGCTTGATGATCTGCTGCGCCGAAAAAAACTGGTCGATCTCTACCGGGTCGTGGTGGAGGGAGTGCGCGTTTCGGAGCGCAGCTACTCGATCAAGAACATGGAAGTTTTCTACATGCCCAAGCGTGAGGGAGAGGTGAAGACGGCGGGCCAGAGCGTGGTTGTTTACGAGAATTGGCGCAAGCTGCAGGATCCGACACTGCTCCAGGAAATTGAGGACTATAACCGGATCGACTGTGTCTCGACCCTGCTCCTTCGTGACTGGCTGATCTCAATCCGCCCTGCAGTTGCCACGTGGTTTTCTGCAGCCGATGCGGCAGCTCAGGGGGACGAAAAAGCAGAGGGTCGTCAAGCCGCCGAGCTACGCACGACTCAGATGCATGATGCCTTGCTACGCTGTCAGACGTCCGGCACCGCGACGCTCGCAGACCTGCTGGAGTTTCATCGGCGGGAAGCCAAACCAGACCACTGGGCAATGTTTGATCGGCAGTACCGCCCTGAGGAAGAACTCATCGACGACGCGGAATGCTTGGGAGGCCTGCATGCTCTAGGCGTGTCCCCCACCTTGATCAAGCAGTCATATGTCTACACCTACGGCTTCCCGGCTCAGGACTTCAAGCTCCGGGATGATGACAAACCCCTTCTGTCCGAAACGCTTCTGCCAGCTGGCGAGATCGTAGACATTGACGAGAAGACACGACGCATTCAGATTAAGCGCGGCAAAAGAAGCGGTGAACTGCCCGAGCGCTTCTCGTTGCTTCCACCCAAGCCTATCGGCGCAACAGTTCTGAAAGATGCAATCTTCAGGGTCGCCGAAGCGTTCACCGGTAATGGCAAGTCGTATCGCGCCATTCGGGACATGCTGGAGAAAAGCCCGCCTCGCCTTGCCGGCGGTGTTGCACTGGTTGATATTCAGGGTGACGCTGTAGCGCGAGCCGTTGCAGCCGTCTCGGCACTCGACAATAGCTACCTTGTAGTCCAGGGCCCTCCTGGTGCGGGTAAGACCTACACGAGTGGACGGGCCATTGTAGCGCTGCTCGAAGCGGGCATGAAGGTTGGAGTAGCGTCAAACTCACACAAGGCCATCAACAAACTACTTGAGGAAGTTGAATTAGTTGCGATGTCTCGTGGCTTCAGATTCTGGGGAATCAAGAAATCGACGAAGGAGAGCCAGTTCTTTGATGGCAAGTTGATCGAAAACACCACGGACAATGACGACGTGGCAGGTCACCAGCTCATCGCGGGTACTGCGTGGCTCTTCTCTCGTCCTGACCTCGACGGACAGCTCGACTACCTGTTTGTCGACGAGGCGGGACAAGTTTCCCTTGGCAATATTGTCGCGATGGGTACGAGTGCTCGCAACCTGGTCCTGGTTGGCGACCAGATGCAGCTTGGACAACCCGTCAAGGGAGCCCATCCTGGAGAATCGGGCTCGTCGGCACTTGAGTATGTACTGGGTCAACTCCCGACGGTGCCGCCGGATCTCGGAATATTCCTGCCAGCTAGCCGCCGCATGCATCCTGCAGTCTGTGGCTTCATCTCGGCAGCCTTTTACGAAGGTCGTCTTGAGCCTGCACCGGGCAACGACGTGCAAGGGTTGATCCTGTCGGCGGACTGCCACCCGGCGATCAAAACCGCCGGGCTATCTTTCGTCGAGGTTTGCCACGAAGGATGTGCGCAGCGCTCGGACGAGGAAGCGGCTGTTGTCGCAGACATTGTTGACAGCCTGATTCGGCAGAGATGGGTCGATCGCTACGGCGTCGAGAAGCCAGTCACAATTGACGAGATCCTCGTCGTAACACCGTACAATATACAGGTCGCCGCCCTGGAAGCCGTGCTGCCTGCCGGAGCCAAAATCGGTACCGTCGACAAATTCCAGGGACAGGAAGCGCCAATCGTGATCCTGTCGATGACAACGTCAAGTGCCGAAGAAATGCCGCGCGACCACAAATTCCTGTTCAGCAGAAACCGGCTCAATGTGGCGATCTCTCGCGCTCAAGGACTCGCAATCATCGTCGCCAGCCCTCGCCTGTTAGAAGTTCCATGCCGGACAATCGAGCAGGTCAGGCTTGTCAACGCCCTTTGCTGGGCAGAAGCCTATGCGAGGCGGGGCCAGCGCTCTGATCCCATTTTTCTAACAGATTGCGGGATTGATGTTTTTGACACGGAAGGCGGCATCTAGTGGCGAACTATCGACAGGGGGATGATGCGAAGGTCATCAGCCGGATCGCGAAGGATGTCTACGGCGGATATCGTCCTATGTTCGAGGCGCACGGTTGGGCGGGCGCAGGCGAAGAGCTTATGATCTTCGCCCCGCCCCTCATCGTCCGGGACTACGGCAGCGTGCGCGCCTTCGAAATCGCACACGAGGGGACTCTCGACGACTTGTGGGAGCGAGGCTACAGTGTGTTGTTTACGACGTTCTGGGACTGGACGCCGGAGACGTGGGCGGCGGTGGGTTGGTCAAACGATAGAGGCCGTTCGCGGCGTGACAGCCTGTTGAAGCAACTGACCGATCCGTTCATTACGGTGTGCGCAGTTACGAAGACGAAAAGCACGGCCGGCGAGATGATGCGTGGGAAGGTAGTGGGCTGCTATCTGACCAGCCACCAGACGGGCGACCGGGATCTCTTCACGCATCCGGGGCAGCACCCTCGGCAGCCCGATAAGTGGCGACATGCTGTCCGGGCGCTGCGGGCCTTCATCTTCCTGCCGCAGGACCAACTTGAGATTTCCGAATTCTATCCGGATTACGCAGTTCCCGCCAAATCGGTATCGGTTGGGGCACAGGGAGTCATTATTAGTGATCTGGCGCAGATTCGCCTGCTGCGCGACTTGCGACGGGCGGAGGTCGAGATCTACTCACCCTTCGTGCTGGGTGGCAATTCGCGAGAACCCGGACCGTCTAAGGGGATGGTTCGGGGAGGTAATGCCAGCAAGAAGGAGCACGTTGTTAGGGGAGCGACTGAATGGCTCGAGCGGGAGCTCTATATCCTCAGGTTAGAAGGCGATGTCAGCGCAATGCTGGGTGAACCGGCGGGAAGTAAGAGGATCGTTAAAGTCGGTGTAGGGGCTTGCCCGGAGACACGGCGGCAGGCGTTCCAGAAGGCTTTGCCGAAAGGCGCATTCAAGTGGTGCATCGACCGCTCCAGCCAAATGTGCGGAATGACGCCTTGCGCGAGCCATACGATCGCGCTGCGTGGCGAATATGCGATGAAGAAGCATCTTGCTAGGTACGGCCAGTGGCTGGATGCCGAGTTTTATCTGGCATCCGATGAGGTGATCGACCGAGCCTGGCAACTTGCGTGCGCAGCGGTCGACGAACGCAAAAGCGGTTAGCGCTAGGCGGCCTGATCGTCTTCTGAGAAGAAGCGTGCAGAATCTTGAGGTTTGTGGACGATGTCGGCGTTGCCGAGGAACAAGCGTTCCCGAGGACACCCTGAGTTTGTCGCGGGGCGACCTGATGTCGGCGGATGTGTGAATAGGGCCTGCCCTAATCTGACTTGAACTTGATTGACGCCTGATGCCCCATTTTTCTGGCTTCAAGACGGCCAGTCACGCCACTCTATGGAACATCAAAGAGTCTAAGTTGACAAACAAAAGAGATGTCTTCGTCGGAGGATGACGATGAATTTCGGTTACGCCAGAACCTCGACTGTCGAGCAGAACGCGGGCATCGAAGATCAACAGCGGGAACTTCACGCGGCGGGTGCGGAGCGGATCTTTCGTGAGCAGGTATCCGCAGTCGCAGCTTCTCGACCTCAGTTTGAGGCGATGATGGCGGCTCTTCGGTCTGGCGACGTTGTGATCGTCACGAAGCTGGACCGCCTTGCCCGCTCGATGGCCGACCTCATGAAAACAGTCGAGGGGATCACGAAGGCGGGTGCTTCGCTTCGCGTGCTTGCGATGGGGCTGGACACCTCGACGGCCACGAGCAAGCTAATCCTGAACGTCCTGGGAAGCGTCGCCGAGTTCGAGAGAGAACTTATGCTGGAGCGGCAGAGAGCAGGGATCGCTCGAGCGAAGACTGAGGGAAAGTATAGGGGACGCAAGAGGGCCTTTAGCAACGACAGGCTCTTGGATCTCCGAGCGTCAGGTCTGTCGGTAAGCGAGATAGCCAAGAGGCTGGGCGTCAGCCGCGAGACCATTTACGTCCGGCTGCGGTCGATCGCTCCGAACCTCGATGCTCCATCTCCGCTCCCGTAGCCAGGCCGCTGACTAGAGCAATGGCCGCTAAGTCCCAGAAGCGGACATCAGAGCAGGAGCGCTTTGAGGACAGACGCGCACGCAGGCAATGTCTGCTCTAGTTTTAATAACGGACGTTCAACAGGATAACGATCCAACAGGACGGATGCGCGCGTGTGGCCGCCTTGGCCCGACCACGTGGCGTTGACGACGCGCGCACCCGCTCCCTTGCCGCAGCATCACTCCGCCTGTCCCGACGGCGGCACGGCCTGCTGCCAGTCCCGCCGCACACCGAGGATCCCGAGAACCGGCGCGCCGATGAAGATGGACGAGTAGGTTCCGATCAGCACGCCGACGAGCATCACCAGCGCGAAGTCCCTGAGGACGTCGCCGCCGAACAGGACGAGCGTGAGCAGAACGCACACTGTCGCGACGCCTGTGAGGATGGTGCGCGACAGTGTTTCGTTGATGGACCTGTCCAGCAACCGGTCGAGGGGCTCGCGCTTGAACTTGCGGAGGTTCTCCCGGATGCGATCGGCAACGACCACGCTGTCGTTGACCGAATAGCCGAGGATCGTGAGCAGTGCCGCCACGATGCTGAGGTCGACCGTGATCTGGAGCATCGAAATTAACCCGATGGTGGCGAAGACATCGTGGACCAGCGCGATCAGCGTACCAGCCGCGAACTGCCACTCGAAACGGAACCATATGTAAGCGCCGATGGCGATCATCGACGCGAGCAGCGCGACCGCACCTGTGCGACTGAGCTCCCCGGACACGGCGGGACCAACCACCTCCGCACGCCTCAGCTCGAAATCGGCCCCCAAAGCGGCGACGACGCTGTCGCGCGCGTCCTGCTGCGCGTCCTCGCCCCCCGGCTGCTGCTCGATGCGGATCAGGATATCGGTGCCGGCTAGCTGCTGGAGCTGGATATTCCCAAAACCCAAGCCGTTGAGCGTGGGCCGCAGCAACTCCAACTCCGCCTTCGCGCCGTCGCTCTTGCGAACCTCGATCATGGATCCGCCGCGAAAGTCGATGCCGAGGTTGAGGCCCTGCGCAGCGAGGCTGATCACTGAAACCACGATGACGACCGCAGATGCCGCCAGGCAAACGCCCTTGACCCGCATGAACGGGATCATCACGCCGTGGGGAAAGAAGTCGTATCCCTTGAAGTCGGGAATGAGGAACATTGGAAACTCCCATGCGACCGTGGCACCGGTCGCGTCGGGACCAATGCGCTAAGTTTTGCTGATTGTGGATTGGGCGGCGGGGATCACCGGCGGGCCACGTGCGGTGTTGGTCGCGCGTCGCGGTTCGACCTTGCGGGACGCCGTGGGCGATGACACGCCGTGCCGCTCAGACGGAGACAGCCGGGGATGTTGGGTGGGGATGCCGTCGTCTATGTGTGAGGCCCCGGTCAGACGCTTGGCGGACTGCGGGGCGGCGACCGCTGATGCGGTCTCGCCGTCGCAGTTGTCGGCCTGCGTTTGCGATTGGGCGAGCGGCGCCCCCTGCGCGGCGAGGTGCGATGGTAACAGCGCAACAAAACAGGCGCAGAGCAACGCGATCCGCGCGACCACCAGCCAGCGTGTGCCGATGGCCGCTTGCGTCATGGGGCGTTTGCTCCAGTCCGTCCCGCCGCGAACCTGAGCAGCAGATAGCCCGTCAGTGCCGATGCGATCGATCCCGCCAGTACACCCACCCGGATGGAGGCGGCGTACGCCGGATCCGGGAACGCCAGCATCCCGATGAACAAGCTCATGGTGAAGCCGATGCCGCCGAGGATGCCGACGCCGAAAAGCTGTAGGAGCGTCGCGCGTTCCGGCATGCGTCCAAGACCCATGACAATCGCCAGCCACGCGAACAGGAATATGCCTATAGCCTTGCCGAAGAAGAGGCCAACGGCGATGCCCAGGGGAATGGGCTCGCTGAGCTTCTCGATCCCGACGCCTGCCAATGACACGCCCGCATTGGCGAAGGCGAAGATTGGCAGCACGCCGAAGCTCACCCAGGGCGACAGGCCATGTTCCAGGCGTTCCGCCGTACCAGGGCGGTCAGGGGTGCCGACAGGCACCGCCAACGCCGTGATGACGCCCGCCAGCGTTGCGTGCACACCTGATTTGAGTACGCAGAGCCACAGGATCGCGCCCACCAGCAGATAGGGCCACGCCTGTTTCAACCCGAGCCTGTTGATTGCAGCCAACACGCCAACAGCGGCGACACCGGCGACGACGGCGGTCGTCGACAGTTGGTCGGTATAGAAAAGCGCGATGATGATGATGGCGCCGAGGTCATCGATGATCGCCAATGCAAGGATGAAAACCTTCAATGACGGCGGCACGCGCGACCCCAGCAGGGCGATCACGCCCACCGCGAAGGCGATGTCGGTGGCCGCAGGGATAGCCCAGCCCCGAAGCGCGGCCGGATCTCCCGCGACGATGGTGACATAGACCAGCGCCGGCACGATCATCCCGCCGATGGCGCCAAGCAGCGGCAACAACGCTGTCCTGACATTCGACAGCGCGCCGCTGATCAACTCCTTTTTGATCTCCAGCCCGACCACGAAGAAGAAGATCGCCATCAGGCCATCATTGACCCAGTGGAGTACAGACTTCTCGAGAGCCAAAGCGCCGTAGCCGATCCGCAAAGGCGCGTGGAGGAGTTGGTCGTATGCGGCGCTCAGTCCGCTGTTTGCGACGATCAGGGCCAACACTGCGGCGATCATCAGCACGATGCCGCCTGCGGCTTCGTGCCTGAACATGCCGGATATGGCGCGCGAACGTTGGAGAAGCTTGAGGCGGGGCGATGGTGGCGGCGTGTTTTGTGTCATTGCCTCGTTATGGGTCACGCAGGCGGTATTGTAAATTGATCGGGCAGATTAACGGCCGTCATCGCCCGGCTCGCGGATGCTTGAAACCTTCGATAGCGCCGATAATTGTATGTAGGCGCCTACAGTGCATCGATTGCAGTCCGCTCGCGATACTTTTCGCTCGCCATTGGCGCCGGCATCAGGCGAAAACGCGTGGGCCCTCGCGGCGCTTCAACGTCCGCTTCCTCGGCAACGCAGACATCGAGGCTTCCAACTGCCCGGTCAGCTGCAGTGTGGCCTCCGGTGACCCGAAGTTAGCCTGGCCCCTGTTTGTGTCAGTCGACGCTAATACCCCATGGGCGAGGTGCGGATAGGGACTGACAGAATTGTTCGGTTTCCATAACGAGCGCCGGTGGTCATGGAGGCGGTCGATTTGAAGCCCGCCAAAGCTGCCAACGCTTCTTCTGAGCCATTGAGATGCGGCGACGACCGCTCTCCGTTGTGGGGCCGCGAGACAGTCCCCCATGGAACCGGCACCTGAGGTTGGCCATCGGTTTGTTAGAGCAGGGTGTGCCCTTGCGCGTTTTCGCTCCGCATGAAGATGTCGACATGTCGACCTTCAGCTGCCGCCACCCCTTAGTCTTGCCGGGACTTTTTGGGCGAGAGTGTAACACCCCATGCTGGTAGGGCGCGCTGCCGTGTCCAGAAATTGTCGATTGCGCACGGAGGCAGGCGCCAGGGTGGGGTCTGCTGAAGAACATCACCCCTGCGGCGTTCATCGCCGCCTCCATGCGCTCACATGCAATGGACCGACCGGAGATCGCTGGAGTGCCCTCCCAGTACGCGATGCTGTTGCTGTGGAGGCGGGCGCGCGTGGCTAGGTCCTGGCGGCTCCAACCAAGAAGCGCCCGTCCGGCGCGGATCTGAGCCCCAAGGGTGATCATGATGTACTTTGGTCCTGTCCCACCGTCTCACTTTCTAGGGAATCAGTTTCATGGGACGGGTCCGTCGACGAGCTGTGTTTCTTCGTCCAGCGCTGAACGGTTGATAACGGCACCTTGGTTGCTTCGGAGATATCGCGGAGCGAAAGACCCTTTTTGTGTAGTGTCAGCACCTCGCTCAGTCTTGGATCAGGGGGCGCCATCCCACCGAGGCTCCACCTCAGGATGCCGTTTTCGCTTGCCAGCCGAACCGGAAGATCGCGAACGTTGTCTCCGGTCAATCCCCGGTTCTTCTTGAACTTGATCGTGAATTGCGCCCCCTCCGATTTGTCGCTGTCAGGATCTGCCTCAAGCGACCAAACGAGGTCCAATACGTCTTCGCGACGGGACGTTCCCCGCTGTCCGCCGTTCTTGCCCGCATGGTGGACCAGGATAACGGTACGGCCCTGAGAGCGGAGTCTGATCAGCCACTCCTGCGCGGCTTGCCAGTCATCAGCTTCGTTTTCCTTTGTGCGGAAGAGGGTGGAGAGGTTGTCGAGGACAACGACTTCTGCGTCGCCCAGTTCGCGCTCCACCGCTGCCTGGCCTTCACGGGTGGACAAGTCGGGAATGCCCCGCTCCTGCGCAGTAGCCGATAAGACACGGAATCGGCTCTCGGCGTCTTCCGGTGAGTTTGGCGGCAGAAGGCTCTTGATACGCTCGCGGATGGTGTCGACGTGCATTTCCCCGCAGATATGGAAAACACGAAACGGGCGCGGCGGCTGCCATTTGAGAAAGCCCCGGCCAAGGCTCAGGCAGATGCCCAATTCCAAGACGAGCCACGTCTTACCGATACCGCGAGCGGCATACACCATCATGAGGTCGCCGATCTTCAGAAGATCGGCCAGCACCCAGTCTCGCGGCGGTAGATTCAGCTGCATGAGGTCGAGAAGCGCGTACGACTTCAAGGCAATCGAAGAGCACGATCCGAACCCGTGAAGTTCGCGTGAAAGGCGCGCGATGACATCCGCTGCGTCGTCGACCTTGCTCACATCCTCGGTCGCATCCTGCAATATTATCGAGAGTTTGCGCCGCTCAGCAAGCTTCACGATCAGCTTCGCATACTCGACAACATTCTTCGTCGTTGCCGCACTCGCCGCCAGTGTCCCGAGATACTGCGGGACGCTCAGGCTTCCAATATCGGGATGGTCAACGAACAGATGCTTCAACGTGACGGGGTTTGCGGGTGCACCGACTTTGAAGGCGCCGACGGCGACGGCCTAGATCTCTCCGTGCAGCGGATCGTAGAAATGCTCTTGACGGAGCAAAGCCTCGACTTTGGCGATGGCCAAGTTGGAGATGAACAGGGCGCCCAAGAGAGCCTGTTCGACCTCGATATTATGCGGACCTTCTGAGCGAACGGTTCCGGCGCCGGGCTGCACGCCGGGCTCGTTTCGCAGCTGCGCGGCGCATGTTCCCGCGGGGGAGTCGACCTCGTCAAGCATTCTGGTCGTCCCCTAAACAGGGGGCAATCAGCTTGTCGAGTGAGAAAACCCGACGCCGGTGACCATCTATCCATGCATAGGTTTTGCGGCCACCCGACCGGAGACGGAGTTCCTTGGAAATTGGCCCCCAGGGTCGCAGCAACCAGCCGGATTCCTTGCACATCAAGATGTGCATCTGCTGCAGGTCGGTTGCCAGCGCACTACCCGACATCAAGCCAGCGCGCGCGAGCCGCTCGACTAGTGCTTGTGCATGCTCCTCAACTGAGCGCCACTTTCCGAGCTTCTCGAAACGCCGGCCGGAGTCGGTCGGCACCGGTGGCGCCTGATGCTCATGCTGTTCCGGACGGTCCGGGCTGTGACGGCGGGGCGGCCAAGCCATTTCAGCAGTGCTCATCAAATGCGTCGGACCGCGACGACGCCTTCGCTTTCAGAATAAGGTTCGGAAGCTCATTGATGAAGCGGAGCAAACCATCGCGCGGAATCAGTGTTTTCCGCCCGACCTTCTTTGCGCAGAGTCGACCATCTGCGATAGCGGCATAAATCGAGTCCTTGCCGAGGCTGCAGTGGATCGCAGCTTCCCGGACGGTGTAAGCAAGCTTCTCTGCGCTATCCATTTCGGTCACTGCCGGTTGTTGACCGTCAACGTAGACCGCAGACTGCTGCTCAAGTCAGGTGGCAGCTGTTTTCAGTTTTTTTAGTTTTTGCCACTTTTTGAAGCGCGACGTTTTTCGGATTCGGATCCAAAGGGAATGCGCACCTTCGATTTCCATGCTCTCGATCTGCGCTTCCGACATCACTGCGGCAAGAAAACTCAGCCACCCCTTGCGTCGCGTCGAGGTGGGAGGCAGACCCGATACCTCTTCGTACAGGATAGCTAGACCCAGCACGAACTCGCAGCGAGGATCATATTTAAGGTGGTTTTCGCTTTTGATGACGCTCAACGTTCGGACCGCGCTATCTCCGGTTTCGATGAGCCAATCTAACCCGGCTTTCAGATCACGGTATCGGTCGAATGACTCGCGGCAATACTTGGGATTGAGATGTAGCGCCGTGAGCCGCACGTGATCTAGGACTCGGGCAAGTGGGCCATCCGCCTCGGGAAACGGCGGCATGTCCTTCCCTCGCAGTCTAGCGTCCTCATGGATCACCGCGCTGACGACGGGAGGAAGAGATC
>JAKAXS010000442.1 GCA_021816505.1 Pseudomonadota bacterium | reverse complement strand
GAGATGTCGCGCGTTCAGGCCGCCAACGAGACGATCAATCATTCGGTGACTCAGCTCCGCAATCAGCTGGAGCAGGTGCAGATCCAAGCCAACACTGCGCGCGAAGAATCCGAGAAGCGATCGAAGTCGGCCGCCGACGAGTTGAGCAAGGTGCAGGGTGACGCGACCTGGCTCAAAGGCGAAACCGAGCGGCTAGGCCAGGAATTGGCGAGGGCGCGCGCGGAAAAGGAAGCGGCGTTGACCGAGGCGCGTTCGGCGGAGGAGCGGCTGAAGGCCGAGCTGAAGCAGGCGCAGGACGCTCTCGTCGGCGAACGCACGGCGCGCGGTGCTGGCAACGGCTCATCGACTGGCGCGCCTGCGCAAGCGAATCCATAATCGCACCATGAAAATTCTCGTCGTCGGCGCCGGCGCGATCGGCGGGTATTTCGGAGCGCGCCTGCTGCAGGCGCAGCGGGATGTGACGTTTCTCGTGCGCCCGCAACGTGCTGCCCTGCTGGCCGCACACGGGCTGCGCGTGGAAAGCCCGATGGGCGACGTTCACATCGCGGCTCCGCCAACGGTCACCGCGGGGGCCGTCGGTGACGATTGGGACGCGGTGATCCTCAGCTGCAAAGCCTATGATCTCGATGCTGCGATCGACGATATCGCGCCGGCGATGACCGGTGGTGCGTGCGTTCTTCCGCTGCTCAACGGAATGCGCCACGTCGATCGCCTCGAACAGCGATTTGGCGCAAATGCTGTGCTGGGCGGCCAGTGCGTCATCTCCACGACGCTCAAGGAAGACGGCACCATTCTGCATCTCAACATGGTGCACAGCCTGACGTTCGGCGAACGTGATGGCCGCGCTACCGAGCGCATGACACGCCTGACGCAGGCATTGTCCGGTGCCGGCTTCGATGCGTTCGCCAGCCCATCGATCATGCAGGCGATGTGGGAGAAGTGGGTGACGCTCGCCACCATGGCGGGGGCGACCAGCCTGATGCGGGCGCCGCTGGGTGCAATCAATCGTGCGGCCGGCGGACGCGACTTCATTCTTGGGCTGCTGGACGAAGTGCGTGGCGTTGCCACGGCGGCCGGCTACGCGCCCCGGCCGGAGTTCCTCGATGAGACACGTGCGTTCCTGACCAATCCGGACGCACCGCAAACCTCATCGATGTTTCGCGACATCGAGCAGGGTGCACGCATCGAGGCCGATCACATCGTCGGCGATCTGGTGCAGCGCGCGCAGGCAGCCAGTGTCGCGCACGCGCGATTGACGGCCGTCTACACGCACCTCAAAGCATATGAGGAAAGGCGCTCGGCAGGCTGGGGTTAGCGTGCTGCCTCAGCAACGCGGGGAGGAGCTGAAGGAGCGTCATCCGCGAGAACGTCCGCTTCTGCCTCGGCGGCGTCGATTCCACTCGCCATGTCGGCCGCAGTTTCCTTGGGCACGTGCATAGCGCGCACTGTGCGGCGGCGGGCAGCGTCGAAGGCATCGGGGTTCTTCAAGGCGAACGCCGACACGGGGGTGCGGTACTGTTGCGGCTCTTGAGGGGTCTGCTTGGAAGCGACGGTCGCGGCGCACATGAAAAGCGCACAGATCGTCATGGCGCTTAGCATCGCCGCATGACTTCTCATTGTCCGCTCGAGTTTGGAAAGCACGTCATTCCCCTTACAGGGCGCCGATGATAACGCTCGGTGTGAATATGAAAGCAGCAACGACCGCAACGGGTTCCACTGCGATTGGGAGATTTAGCGTCAGCTGCGGCTACGTCAAGCGCGACAAACGGTAAACACTTCCTCAACCAAGGCCATATCGCCGCAAACACCGTTCAGGCAGCGGGCTCAGTAGTCGTCCCGCTCGTCGTCATACCAGACGCGAGCGCCGCGTGGACGCTCGGTGTCATAGCTATCCAGGCTGCCCCGCCTCGATGCGTAGGAATCGCGATAGCGGCTGCGGCCGTAGCGATCTCCGAAAGGCCGACGGGCGACGTAGGGATCGTAATCGTCTACGTCACGACGAGGGGTAACGGTGACGTCCGCCACGTCCCGATCATCGAAACCGCGCGGCTCGGCTTGCTGCGGCTCGACGTCGCGGTCTTCCTCACCCCAAGTGTTCGGTTCCGCGTACGTTTCGGGGGGCGGCACGCGAACAGGGCGATTGGCGACGACTGGCGGTTGCGCGATCGGCGGCTGCCGAACTGCCGCGGGAGCGGGTTCTCTGACCGAAGCGATGGGAGGCGGAGCGGGCGCAATCGGCAGCTTGTTGACGACGGTGACCGGCGTGCCCACTTGGGCGAACTGAGCAAGGTGCAGGACCGCGGAATTCATCATGCGGAAGCAGCCCGACGATGACGCGTGTCCGATCGTCTTCTCGTCGTTGGTGCCGTGGATGCGGTAGAGCGTGTTGCCGAGATAGAGCGCCATCGCGCCGAGCGGGTTCTTCACGCCACCCAGCATCTTCGCCGGCAATTTGGGGTCACGCTTGCGCATTTCAGTGGGCGGATGCCAGTCCGGCCAAGCCTGCTTGCGGCTGATCTTTTCCGTGCCGGCCCACGCAAAGCCCTCGCGCCCGACGGAGATGGGATACTGGAAGGCACGGTTGCCCGGCAGCACGAAATAGAGCCGGCGACCGCCGCTATCGATCACGATCGAACCGGCAGCATATTCATCAAGCGGGAACGCGACGACGATGGGCGCCTTGGGAGCGATCTCCGGCCTCGGACCGCCGTCACGCACCTCGTTCGGGAGCGCACTTTGTCTTGCCGGCGGTGTCGGCGCGAACTCGCGATCGCGCCTATCGTTGCGCGGGGCCGGGCGGTCCCAGAAGGGCTCGTCTCCCCATGGAGCGTATGGCTCGGCCATCGCCGACGCGCTACCGGCGGCAAACGTGAGCGCCAAGGCAATCGCACGCAAGTTCATAAACTTCGCTCTCCGCTTCAACCTGTTGGCGCGGCGAACAGATTGTGATGCGCCGATCACGTCTTTTGACTCATCATCGTGACGGAATAGCGATGGGGAATGGGCGGCATTGTGGGTGGGCGGCAGCACGGGCGACAGCGCCGCGAGCGATCAATTGGTGCTCTTCAACCGCTTGGCTATCTGCCGCATCTCAGCCTGCGAGATCTCGCCGGAAGCGACGAGCGCCTTGATGCAGCCGGACGACAGCTTGGGGCCTGCCGTCTTCATGCAGCGACGCAGATTGTTGCTGCCGACCGCGTGATTGGGGCAGTGGGCGTAATAATCGTCGCGGCAGAACTGACGGACCTGGTCGCTGACGGCGAGTGCAGCGGTCGCCGGAATCAGAGCGGCGAACGGCAGAAACACGGCGAGCTTCAGCAGACGTGGCAGCATATCGGGCGCTCCTCATTCCGCGCTAAACTCTTGAAAGCACGAGTGGGTTCCGCGGCTGCG
>JAKAXS010000441.1 GCA_021816505.1 Pseudomonadota bacterium | reverse complement strand
ATGTCGACGTAGCCTGGAGCGGACGCGCGACACCGGGGCGCTTATACAGGAGCTCGCGGGAGTCTGCCCTCGAAGTAGCCATGGGCTCGCCAATGGTGCGTCGGGCTCGGCAATAGCCCGTTGTCGTGGGCGCGCTGCAAGTCCGGGTATTGCGCGATGTACCACGCTTCGTCGACATTGACCCACGGTAGCAGAACGCCGATCGCTTCCGCCAGCCTTGATTCCTGGATCCCACCCTGTCTCTTGAAGCGCTCAAGCAGGACGCGCCACGGAGTCATGTAATTCAGGCCGAGGGACCTGAAGAGACGCTCCGCGGTGCCGCCATCCACCTGCTTGCAGAGAATTTCGGAAACGGTCTCGCAGATCATGTCGTCGAGTGGGCGCGTGATCTTATCCAAGTGCCGTGAAAAAAAAATGGAATATGCCGGCCGCCGAATCTTCTGCGCCACCAGCTCGATTTCGTAGCACCCTTCCGGATGTAGGTTGATGTCTCGCGAATAGTTGTAACCGGCATCGTTGTCCGCCAGGTGCCTCAGTCGGTATGAGTTGACCGGCAGGGAGGATTCGATGTCTGCAAGCAGGCGCGCCGGTGTATAGAATCTCTTATGATCGCCGTTCCACTTCGATGGCAGGACAGCGGACAGCTCATACAGATACTGGTGGGGAACGAATACGACAAGATGTCCCCCGGTCTTTAACACCCGGAACCACTCCGCGAGGCTCGCTTGCGGGTCCTCGACATGCTCGAGTACGTGGCTCGCGACAACGGCGTCCTGGGAGCCCTCTGGAAACGGCAAAGTCAGCCCGTCATAGCCGGGATAGTCCAGATCGATGCCGACAGCGGTCTCAGTGATCGGTACAGCCTCGGGATCATCACCCTTGAAGCCGATGTCGAGAATGGCGGGGCCGCTGATATACTTCTCGTAAAAGCCCTCGCGCAGCCGCCTCTCGTGAGACTTACGCAGCTCGACTCCCACCCTTCTCATCAGACCTCCGGCTCTAGCAAACCGCGCTTGTGCTGCGACGACCGGACACCGCTATAATCCAGTCACCGTCGTATCGACAAAGATGAATTATGGCACAGGATCAATTTGCCGGCCGCATACTGAGTCTGCTTCGTCTCCTCAGGCCGCACCGCCTGCAGGGGACTCGCAAAGTCCGGTTGGGCCGGCACTTCGACGGCGGCTATGTCATGCTGGATCTGTTGGAAGGCACCGAGGCTGCCTATTCGCTCGGCATCAACGACGATGTTTCGTGGGACATGGACGTTGCGGCGAGGGGGGTCCCCGTGTTCATGTACGATCATACCATCGAACGCCTGCCGGCCGAGCACCCTCTATTCAATTGGAAGCGGATCGGCGTCGGCGGCCGCTCTGATCCCGAAAAACGCATTGAGACTCTGACAGAGCTGATCCATGAAAACGGTCATGACGATGCGACGAATCTTGTCCTCAAGTGCGATATCGAGGGCGCGGAATGGGATATGTACGGGGAGACGTCAAACCAGGTGCTGCGCAAGTTCAAGCAGATCGTCACAGAGGTCCACGAACTTGACAAGATCGGCGATGACCAGTTTGCCGAGCGGGTTCGTCGTGCGCTCACAAACCTAACGGCCATGCATAGAGTGGTGCACGTACATGGCAATAACCACGGCAATTGGTTCGTTTATGGAGGGGTGCCGCTTCCCGTGACCCTTGAGCTGACCCTCGTGCGCATCGACGCTGGGCCTCTCGAGGTATCCGATGAGACATTTCCGACGCCGCTTGACATGCCAAATCATCCGGGCCGCACGGATTTCCATCTCGGGCGGTTCGCGTTCGATTAGCCCGAGGCCGGTATGCAGATAGGCGTCACCACGGAATCCAGCAGATGAGAATCATCAGCGCCTCGCACGGCGGGCACTCCGGGGATATCGTTTACGGGCTCGCGCTTGCGCGGCACATCGCCATGGCAAACGCATGCCTCATCGATCTGTATATTGCACAGGACAGACCGTGCGAGCTGCCGCCGGGTATGCAGCATCCGAATGGCCTGCAGGTGCTGATGCCGCCGGCGGCCTTTGAGTTCATTCGGCCGCTGATCGAAATTCAACCCTATATCAACCGGGTCTTTTACGTCGCTGATGCTGCCATCCCGGCTGAGGCGGTTCGGCTCGACCCATATCGCAATGCGCAGGGGATGAATCTCGCCGCCGGCAACATCGCGAGCTGGCCTGGCATGCTGTATGGCATACCGGTGGACGTGAGCGCGCCTTGGCTGAACGTGAAGCCGGTGAAGGCTGTCTGGCCAGTGACCATGGCCATGTCGAAGCGTTACCGCAACGCAGGGATCGACTATTCATTTGTTGCACAACTGGAGGGAGTACGCTTCATCGGGCTGCCCGAAGAGTACGAGGATTTCAAGGCCAGGCATCGGCTGGCGGGTCTTGCCTATCACCCGTGTGCCACGGCACTCGAGTTGGCGGAGGCGATTGCCTCATCCCAGGTGTTCATCGGCAATCAATCGATGCCGTTCGCAGTTGCGGAGGGGATGAAGGTCAGCCGGGCACTGGAGGTGTTCGCGCCGGCGCCGAATGTGGTGCCAACCGGTCGCGGCGCGGGCACGTACATCTATCAGGGGGCGCTGATCAATCTGCTGCGTTCCTGGGGTATCAATGTGCCGCCGGAGAGCGTGCGCAACGTGCCGCCAAGCTATATCGCGTATCTGGTTTCGTAGGTCGGCGTGAGCCCTGCAGTGAACCGCGGGGCTACTCGCCCCACTTCTTCAGGTAGCTGAGATACGCGTCTCGCCATTGTTCGCCGCCGAAATTTCCCGCGCTTTCATGGATGACCGAGATCGGCCAGGTGCCCATTGCGACACCCGCCCGCTCGGCTTGCCGGCAGAGGTCCAGGTCGTAGAAATGGAATTTGAACCGTTCGTCGAAGCGGAGCGACGTCGAATACAGGGTCGAGCTCTTGACCGCTAGGAACACCCCGTCAAGGATTTTCACTGCCTGACCGCTCTGCCCGAACGCGTCGATGCGCTCCGGGACCAGGGCGCTGCCATGGCCGATCACGCCGCTGAAGTTCTCGCGCCGGTCGGGAGTGAGCTTTTCGTCGACGAAACACCAAGCCGGCTGAGCAGCAACGCGACGGCGGTTGCCCACTAATCCAACGATATCGAACGCATCGAGACCCTCGACAAGCCTGTCTGCCCAGTAGAAATCACACATGTGTACGTCGTCATGAATGAACAGCAAGGCGACATCCTCGTGCTGGCATTCGCGGATGGCGGCGTTGTAGACCACCGGTAGGCCTTGGGTGTTGCGCGGAAAGAGGCGCAGCTCGACCCCGCGCGGCGTCTGGCGCGACAGAGACCGGCCCAACGCCGTGTCGGAGAAGAATTGTTCACGGTC
>JAKAXS010000440.1 GCA_021816505.1 Pseudomonadota bacterium | reverse complement strand
TTCCGATCTCAAGCGCACCTACCAGATGGACCCCGCGAACACAGACGAAGCGCTGCGCGAAGTGGCGCTCGACCTCGCCGAAGGTGCCGACATGGTGATGGTGAAACCCGGCATGCCCTATCTCGACATCGTGCGCCGCGTCGCCGAGACGTTTGCCGTGCCGACGTTCGCCTATCAGGTCTCCGGCGAGTACGCGATGCTGACCGCGGCCGAGCAGAACGGCTGGCTGGACGGCGATGCCGCCATGCTCGAAAGCCTCCTCGCGTTCAAGCGCGCCGGCGCCAGCGGCATCCTCACCTACTTCGCGCCAAGGGCGGCGAAACTGCTGCGATAGACCACGCCAGGAGGACCTCATGCGCTCGCGCGTCATCAGCGTCACCGTCGATCGCGAGTGGCGCGACGTGTACGATCGCATATGGCGGCCGGAAGACTTCCTGAAATGGGCTTCCGGCCTGAGCGCGGCCGCGTTGTCGCAAGACGGCGACGTCTGGAGAGGACAAGGCCCGGAAGGACCGATCAGCGTCCGCTTCACACCGCACAATGCGTACGGCGTCATGGATCACGTCGTCGACGTGGGCAAGGCAGCCGACGTCTATATCCCTCTCCGCGTCATCGCCAACGGAGACGGCGCGGATATCCAACTCACGCTGTTCCGCCAGCCCGAAATGAGCGACGCCGACTTCGCACGCGACGCCGAGTGGGTCGAACGCGACCTGAAAGCGCTTGAAGCGCTGCTTGCGAACTGAGCCGTCTGTTTGGAAGGGGGTAGGGCAGAATGGAGCGCGAGCAGCGCTCCATCTCTTTGGTCTAGAACACGTCGCCGAGGACCGCGTTACGGCGCCAGCTGAAGCTGGTGCCGATCAGGCGATTATAGATCGCCGGTGCGGCGGCCACGATCACCCAGCCGGCCGCATTGACGACAAGCGCTATGCCATGAACGGCCGTGAAGTGCGAATTGACGGCAGCCAGGATGGCCAAGGTGATCGACAGGCAGACCATGCCAGCGGCAAGACCGATGTAGAGAACGACGAATGCCGTATCCAAGGCGATGCTGCGATTGTTGGTCATGGGACGCTCCTGTTGCCCTTTGGTTTCGACCGGTCCTCGCCCGGCCTCGATACCATCAGACTAGAAGCGCCCCCTGTTTGTCGCTGTTCCCGCCGGAACAGGGTTACGATTTAGCCAAACGACAGCGCCGAATTCGCTGCCGCAACCGCCACCGCGTTACTGTTGCCGCCGGCCGAACGAGACCGCGTAGGCACCTGAGCGCAGCGGGAAAATCTGGTCGTCCGGCGAAGCCGCGATGCCTTCGGCAAGGTTGGCCGGATCGAACGTACCCGCATCGCAGGTTGCATCGGCCTCCTCGGCCTTGATCGACACCGTGCCCAGCGTCACGAACTCATGACCTTCCTCGGGCCACTCGACGGTCGGATCGTTCACCGGATCCCCGTCCTTCTGCAGCATGGCCGTCAGCTTGAACTCTGCTGGACCCTTCCCCAGACGCTCCTTGATCTCTTCGGTAAGAAACGTGTCGCTCTTGCCCTTCGCCTCGTCGTCGGTCAGGCCCTTCTCGCCGCCCGACGGCACCAGCTTGAACTTGACGTTCTGCGTCTTGCCTTCGGCGTTCGTCAGCGTGAAGGCGTGGATGCCGAAGTAATTCGTATCGGCATAGCTGGCCGGCACCGGCCGGGCGTTGATCCAGGCGCCCTGCTTCGTCGTCTCGGGATTGGCCTCCGAGAAGGCCTTGACCTTCGCCGGATCTGGCTTGCCATCCGCGCCCGCGGCGCGCGCCTTGAAGAAGCCGAGCGTCTGTTCCGGCGTCTTGGCGAAGAAGATCGGCGCGGTCAGCATCACGAAATCGGTGCTCGTGCCATCCGGATCGAAGCGCAGCGCCAACCCGCGGCCGGCCTTGCTCTTGTCGGACGCCTTCGGATTGCCGCCGCCGATCGAGAACCGGCCGAGCACCGGCACATCCTTGCTGAAGCTGGCCGACTTCGTCCATTTCGCCACGTCCTTGTCGGGCGTGAACGAGCCCTTGACGCAGATGCCCTTGGCGTGGCTGCGCCGCATGCCGGCATGCTCGCCGAATATGCCCTGGAGGCCATCCACCAGTTGTTCGGACGACACCTCGTCAGCCTGAACCATCGGTACGAGCGCCATCGTGGCAATGGCGGCAAGAATTCCCATCTTCAATCGCATACGTGTCTCCCCGATCACGGCGGATCCCGTCCAGCCGCGGCCAGACCTTATCGGAGGTGCCGAACATCCGGCATCATAATTTCGTGGGATTGACGTGAAGAACCCGCGGGCGTGTGCCGGGCCCCTTCAGGGCCTGCGGTGCTTCTCCGCCCAATATTTGCGGTAGGCGTTCACGATCTGAACCATCGTGTTGCGCACGTGCGGGGCACGGTTGACGTACTGCTTCACCGGCCACGACAGGATGCGCGTGACACCCTGGATGTTCTCCAGCCCAGGCGTTCCCTCTACGGCCTGGCCGTTCTTGAACGTTACGCGCGGTGCGAACGTGGCACTGATGTGAATGTTCGACTTCGACGTTTTCACGTCGCACGTGACCGGCTGTGGCGGCGCTTCGAACACGTAGTCGGTGTCCTGTACGGCGCGCTCCACCATCCCGCGATCGATGCGCACGCTGACCTGACAGGTCACGTCCTGCAGATACTCGCGCGTGATGCGCTTCAGATCCTTGCGCTCCTGCTCCGCGAGCGCGACAGGATAGGTGCAAACGAACTCCGCGCTCGTCCCGCGCTCCAGCTCTTCGAAGCAATCCTTCGGCTCGGCCAGTTTGGCCGCCGTCGCGCCGGCATCGTCTTTCGGCGGGGCTGCCGCCAGCGTCGGCACCGCGATCAGACACGCCGCAGCACAGATCAACACCGAACGCGCAATCATGGTATGGCCTTTGCCTTCGCCGCTTCGGTCTTGCCCGCCGCGGGCTTCGGACTATCGGCTTTCGCTTCGTCCTTCTTCTTCGAAGGCTTTTCAACCTTCTTCGGCGCCTCGGCGTCCTCGTCGCCCTCATCGGCTTCCGCCGTTTCAGCATCGGGGCCGTATTTCTTCGCGCAGCGCTTATGGATGAACTTGTTCACCGACTTGATCAGGCTGCCGTGAAAAATGCCGAGCTTGTCTTCCATCGCCGCGATGGTGGAGATCGTGCCGGTAACGTTCTCAGGCCCGTCGATCTTTTCCAGGTTGATCCAGATCTTGTCGGCCTTGCCGTTCTTGAACTTCAGCTTGGGCGACGCCTTGGCCGTGATTGGCTGCAACTGCCCATCCTGCTCCACCACGCACTTGACCGTCTGGGTGGGCACGCGGAGGGTGAACTTCTTTTCGGTAAGGGCCGCGATCATGTCGGCGCGATCCACATTCAGGTTCGCCTGGCATCGCGTGTCGCCGAAT
>JAKAXS010000439.1 GCA_021816505.1 Pseudomonadota bacterium | reverse complement strand
TCCGATCTAGGCTGCGGCTGCGGCTGCGCGCATGGGCGCCAGCACGGCCCTCGTCACGCACAAGGCGGCCACCATCGGCGAGATGTCCTGCAATCCGGCCATCGGCGGGCTGGGCAAGGGCCATCTGGTGCGCGAGATCGATGCGCTGGACGGCCTGATGGGCCGCGTGGCGGACGCTGCCGGCATTCAGTTCCGGCTGCTCAACCGGTCGAAAGGGCCTGCCGTTCATGGCCCGCGTGCGCAGGCGGATCGCAAGCTCTATCGGCAAGCGATGCAGGCCGCGATCCAGGACACCCGCAACCTGAGCGTCCTCGAAGGTGGCGTTGAAGACCTCCTGGTGAGGGAGGGTCGCGTTGAAGGTGTCATCCTGGCGGATGGTCGGGAGGTGCGGGCGGGCGCCGTCGTCCTGACGACGGGGACGTTCCTCAACGGCTTGATCCACCTGGGAGCCACGAAGATCCCGGCCGGACGTGTCGACGAGGCGCCTGCGCTCAAGCTGTCGGATCGCCTGCGGGCGCTGGGCCTGCGGCTCGGCCGCTTGAAGACGGGCACGCCGGCAAGGCTCGATGGCAAGACCATCGATTGGGCTAGCCTGGAGATGCAGCCGGGGGACGAGGACCCCGTGCCGTTCTCGTTCCTGACCGAAAAGATCACGACGCCCCAGATCAGTTGCGGGATCACGTCGACCACGCAAGCAACGCACGACATCATCCGCGCCAACTTGAGCCTGTCGCCCATGTATTCAGGGCAGATCGACAGTATCGGGCCGCGCTATTGTCCGTCGATCGAAGACAAGATCGTGCGGTTTGCTGACCGGTCGGCGCACCAGGTCTTCCTGGAGCCTGAGGGCCTGGACGACGACACCATCTATCCCAACGGCGTTTCCACGTCGCTTCCGGCTGAGGTCCAGGCGGACTTCCTGCGGACGATGCCGGGACTGGAGAAAGTCGCGATCAAGCGGCCGGGCTACGCCATCGAATACGACTACGTCGATCCCCGCGAGCTGAAGCCAACGCTCGAGGTGAAGTCGCTGCCGGGTCTGTTCCTGGCTGGGCAGATCAACGGGACGACGGGATACGAAGAGGCCGGTGCCCAGGGCCTCGCCGCCGGAATCAACGCGGCGCTGACGGCAGCGGGAGGAGATACAACCTTTGTCGTCTCTCGCGCCGACGGCTATCTGGGCGTCATGATCGACGATTTGGTGACCCGCGGGGTGTCGGAACCCTATCGGATGTTCACATCGCGGGCAGAATACCGCCTGAAGCTCCGGGCGGACAATGCGGACCATAGGCTGATGACCATAGGTCAGCGCGTGGGGTGCATCGGCGGTGAGCGCGAAAAATCTTATAATATCAAAGCTCTCGCTCTCTCCACTGGAGAGCAATTGCTGAAGCAACTCAGCCTCACGCCCAATGAGGGGGCGGAGCATGGTCTGGCGATCAATCAGGATGGGCGGAGGCGGTCCGCCTTCGACCTGTTGAGCCTTCCCGGCATTACGATGGGCCGATTGCAGCAGATTTGGCCCGAACTCGGTCAACTTGAGCCGAAAATAGCCGGGCAGCTCGAGATCGACGCCCGCTACGCTCCTTATCTGGTGCGTCAGGACGAGGACGTGGCGGCTCTACGGCGTGACGAGGAAATGCCGATCCCGCTCGATTTCGATTTTTCGGGAATTCCGGGGCTGTCGACCGAGATCCGGCAAGGCCTTACGGCCGCTCGGCCGGTGACTTTGGCCCACGCCGGCCGGGTCGAGGGGGTTACGCCGTCGGCTTTGATGCTGCTGGCGGCGAATTTGAAGCGCGCACGGCCGCGAAAGTCGGCTTAGCGCTCAGTATTTGGCGAAACATGACCGAAGCGCCGGGCCATCCCATGCCCCGAATCAAGGGCCCCGACGATTTCGCGCGGGCGTTCAACGTTTCACGTGGAACGCTCGACCGGCTCGAAACCTATGCGCGGCTGCTGGTTCAGTGGCAGGCGAAGATCAATCTGGTGGCGCCCGGTACTTTGGCCGAGGTCTGGCACCGGCATTTCGCTGACTCGGCCCAGCTTGCGGCTTTTGCGCCGGCCGACGCGAAGACTTGGCTCGATTTGGGGTCTGGGGCCGGGTTTCCGGGGCTCGTGGTGGCCACGGTCCTGGCCGAAAAGACCAGCTGCCGGGTCACGTTATGCGAGAGCGACACCCGAAAAGCCGCGTTTCTGGCCGATGTGAAGCGCAAACTTGGGTTGGCTGTGGACATCATCCCGTCGCGAATCGAAATAGACTCGACTCACAGTAGTGTCGGGCTGGTCGACGTGGTTTCGGCCCGTGCGTTGGCGCCGCTTCAGCGGCTCATACCGCTTTCGGCCCCGTTCTTTCACGCGCGCACCGTCGGGTTGTTTCCGAAGGGCCGTGAGGCTGAACGGGAAATCGAAGAAGCGGGCAGTGGGTGGCAGTTCGAGTCCGAGCTGAAACCGAGCTTGACGGACCGCGAGGGGCGGATCGCCGTGATCCGAAATCCGGTCGCAAAATGAGGGGGTTAGGCCCGTGGCGCAGGTGCTGAGGGTTCTGGCGGTCGCCAATCAGAAGGGCGGCGTCGGAAAGACCACGACCGCGATCAATCTGGGCACCGCGCTGGCGGCGACCGGCGAACGCGTGCTGGTGATCGACATCGATCCGCAGGGTAACGCGTCGACGGGGCTGGGCGTGCCGCTCGAACGGCGGGACAGAACGACCTATGACGCACTGACGGGCCAGTGCAGCCTGCTCGAAGCGGCCGTGAAGACGGCGGTGCCCGGGCTTTTCGTCGTGCCGGCCAATAGTGATCTCGTCGGGTTGGAATCGGATTTGATGAACGATTTCAACCGGCCCTATCGGCTGCGCGATGCGATCGCGGCGCTCGTCGGCCAGACGCGCGCGCGTGGCCCCGATGAAGGCTTCAATTATGTGCTGATCGACTGCCCGCCGTCGCTCAACCTTCTGACGCTGAACGCGATGGCAGCAGCGAACGCGGTTCTGGTGCCGGTGCAGTGCGAGTTCTTCGCGCTGGAAGGCATTTCGCAGCTGAAGGACACGATCGACCAGATCCGGGCCACGTTGAACCCCGGCCTGGAAATCCAAGGCGTGGTGCTGACAATGCATGACCAGCGCACGTCGCTGTCACGCGAAGTGGCGGACGAAGTCCGCGCGTTCTTCGGCCAGAAAGTCTACGACAGCATGATCCCGCGCAACACGCGGGTGGCCGAGGCGCCGTCGCACGGCAAGCCGATTCTGCTCTACGATTACGACTGCCCGGGCAGCCAGGCCTACATCCGGCTCGCGACGGAGATCATCGGCCGCGAGAAACGCGCGGCCTAGTGAGGTGGCTTATAGTGTTGCGTAGGTGAGAAACGAATTCAGGATCGGCCAATAAGATGAACCAGCCTCTGCAGACAAGCCGCCCCAGG
>JAKAXS010000438.1 GCA_021816505.1 Pseudomonadota bacterium | reverse complement strand
AAAGTCGCCCAAGCAGCCAGGCGCCGAGCACGAACCGTTGGCGATCTAGGATTTTCCTAGCGCGCCGAGGATAATCCTCGGAAGCGTCGCTGCCTGGGTAAATGTCGGGACCGCCGAGCCAGTGCTGCTCGAGTTGGCGCCACTGGGCAGCGGCTTCATCGAAGAACGTCAGGTCTCCAATATCGGAAGCGTTTTTCAGCACGTCTGCCAGAATCCCGGCCGACTCTGTGACAAACGTGACCGCCTCTTGCCGATCGACCTCCGGTAGGTCAGTGTTCTCGATGCGAGGGATAACGACGTAGCCCATGTAGCTGGTGATGTGCCTGAGCGCGTTCCGTTGCATCTGCCGGTTGAGCGACCCTGCCGCCGAGTTGCTGGTCGTCGCTGCAATGCGCGCCAGCACCGCTAGCATCTGGTCGGTCAGAGCGTGGGCGGCGAGCGGCACCGCCTCCGCCGCGACTCCCAGTGGCAGGCCGACTGCGGTCGCGGCTATCTCCCGGTCACCGTGGCCGATAGCCTTCATCGCCTGGTCGAGCAGGTGCTGGCCGAGGCGTTCGAGGGGGCCGGTCTGCAGCGGCAACACGCCGGAGGCCAGATCTCTGGTGAACGACTGGCCCAGATTCGCCCACGCCTCGGGAAAGGCCAGCAGGGTTTGCCGCTGCGCTTGGCACGCGGCTTCGAAGGCCATCGCCCGGCCAGCGTCGATGACTTGCATGGCCTCGTGGTGGAGTTCGTCCACGGCAGCTACCAGCAGCGAGAGCGGGGCGGATGGTGAGTGGCGCGTCCTCTTGAAGGCCGCAGCCAAGCGGCGTCGCGACCGCGTATCGAGCGTTTCCGGAAACGTAGCAAGACGTGACCCAGCACCCATGTCACGCATCACGAACGCGGTCACCACGGGCTGCGGCAGGCCCGCCCTCGCACAAGTCCGAGCAACCCGGCGCAGACGATCGAGGCGGATGTCACTTATGGCTACTGGCTTTCTAAAGCTGACAGACTCTGTGACCGGTCGTGCAGGTCCAGCCGACTCCAACGGTGACACGATGTATCCGAACTGCTCCCCGTCGGCGATTAGGTTGGTCAGGGCGAGACGCTTAATTGCCTCTGCCTGGATCACAGCCGTGGTTCTGCGACGAAGCATTCGAATGCGGCGCGCTTGCTGGATTTGCGGATCGACCGCCCGCAGCGACGCAGCGATCAGCAACGCCAACGACGCCATCGCCGAGCCCGACACGATCGTCGCCCACGAAGCGGCCCACCCGGCTGGCGCCTGGTATCCGATGCTCAGCAGAACCAGGCCATCAGCCAGCACCGCGGAAATCCCCAGGTAGACGACGACCAGAAGGGGCGTCCCTACGGCCAGGTCGCGAACGCCGATTGACTGACGATCGGCGGCAATCGTCTGGTATGCGAATACCAGCACAACGATCGAGAAGGCGAACGAGCCGCCTGTCACGGGCCAGGCCACGTTCAAGAAGGCAGTTGCGCTTTCATTATCCGACAACGCCGTCAAGTGTTCAGGAAAAGGCACGAAGAGTATCGCGACCGTGACGGCGATGATCACCACAGGTAGCATCAATGCCCGCGCGAACGAGGGAATTGCCTCCCAACGCGCGGCAAGCTCCCGGATTCGGCCAGCGAACAGACCGCGGCGATCCATCTCACGATACGAACGACGCACCGTCCGGCGCAGCGACACGGGCTTGCGAACCCGGACCCACACACGGACGGCCGCAAAGGTATCGGCCAGTCTGGGAATCACAAAGGGAACCGTAGTCGCTTGCTGCCGCTCGAAGGCCGCCTACCGCCCCCTTACACTCGGCAGGTGGAGGGACTGCCCCCGCATCCGCATTTGCCGGTCCCAGTGCGCGTCCCGGTCGGCGATCTTGCCGACGCGCGGACGATGCCAGACCTGCGTGAGCCGCAGGTACTTGAGGCTGGTCGCATCGGGCTCGTCACGTCCTGACGGGTCCTCGCCGCTGGCGGGGCGCGCTGGACAACGGGTGTCGTCCCGGAGGCGGCTGGGGCCTCGGCCAGGCACTGCATAACGCCCGCACGCCACATCACGAAACGTGATGCGATTTCAGCAGGCATGACGCAGGATGGTTGCCGTGAGGGCCACCGCCAAGACGCTGCACGGCAAAGCGCTGTCATCCATGCGCACAGCGATGACCGCCTTCAACAGCCCTCACGACGATGGCCGACCAACTGTCGTGCTCCTCCACCTTCAACACGCGTTCGAGATGCTCCTCAAGGCCGCGCTCGTCCAGGGGGGAGCGAGGGTCTTCGACAAGAAGTCCGGCCGCAGCATCGGGTTCGAGGCGGCGATCAACCAGTCCTCTCAACTTGCGGGCTTCAAGCTGACCCACGACGAGTCCGGGACACTTCGAGCCATAGACGCCCTACGCGACGACGAGCAGCACTGGTTCAACGACGTCGCCGAGGGCTTGCTCTACCTCCACGCCAGGGCTGCGGTGACGCTGTTCGACGAGCTGCTGTTCCGTGCCTTCAGGCAGCGGCTGGCAGACCATCTGCCCAACCGCGTGTTGCCAGTCTCGACCGAGGCACCGCAGGACATCCTCGCGCTTGTGGACAGCGAGTACGCCAACATCGCTGCCTTGCTCAAGCCGGGCCGCCGAGCCCGCGGGGAGGCACGCGCCAAGATCCGCACCCTCCTCGCGCTTGAGGCGCACGTCGACGAGGACACGAAGGTCAGCGACTCCGACGTGAACCGCGTCGAGAAGGGCATCAAGGTCGGCAAGACGCGCCAGCAGGTGTTCCCCAAGCTGAATCCCCTCTCCGCCGAGATCAGCGGCGAGGGGCTGACGGTCAAGGTCAAGATCGTCAAGCAGGCGGACGCCTTGCCGGTACGGCTAGTGCGTGACGGCGACATCGTGGACGCCGCAGCGGTCCGGGAGGTGGACCTTCAGAAGAAGTTCCATTGGTCGCCCTTTGACTTGGCCGACAAGTTGAAGATCTCGCGCCCCCGAGCGACTGCCCTCCGTGAGCACCTCGGTATCGACAAGGACCCTGACTGTCTGCACGTCTTCGAGTTCGGCTCGCAGAAGCACCCGCGCTATTCCGACAACGCCCTGACGCGCATGCGGGAAGCGGCCGCCAAGCAGGACATGGATGCGATTTGGAAATCGCACGGCCCGGGCCGTCGGTCGAAGCCCCGCCCGCGGTGCTCCCAGCCCGACTGCGCCAATGCGAAGGGGCAGAAGGCGTCCTAGCGGTCAACGGTCGCGCGGAACCACCCTCGGATCTAGCCGATCGCCCGCTCATGCCGCTCCTGGTGCGCGGTTTAGGTCCGGCGATCTTGCCTGCGTTCCGCAGCTCAGGCTGGTTCCGGTGTCTCCCGGATGGTGAACGTGCAGGTCAGCAGGGTCTGGGTTGGTGGAAAGGGCGATATAGCCTAGTGACACGAC
>JAKAXS010000437.1 GCA_021816505.1 Pseudomonadota bacterium | reverse complement strand
TGAAGGCGAAACTTGTGCTTAACCATACACCTCTGTGCGCCTAACTGCGTGATTATCCAAGGGCTATTTGCGCATCAACGAGCATGGCGATGCATAGATGTATAATGCGAGTTTCCCAAAATGTTCCCATGGAGGACTGAGCTGAATATTTGGTCTGAAGAACGCCTTACGCAATTAGTCACGGTGAGAGGGGCATCCAGTTGAGTGATCGTCGCTTCATATATCGGAACAGTGCGCACAGTAGTAATCGGCAGGCTGTCGGCTAAAGCAGCTTTTGCCGGTTGATCTTCGGGACGACCGCTATCTACCCAGAGCAGATATTCACGCGTCGGGATCAGTATCCCCCAAGCAGTCCTGCGATTCAAATTACTAGGGCATGTGAGCTATCGGCTCGGCGCCGACGCACAAGAAATCTGCAACACACGGCCTCGGCGAGGTCCTGAGTAATGAGGGCTGCAAAGTCCTCACCCTCCCGCGCCAACAGCGGCGCAACAACCCTTGGAGCTCTTGACATGCAAACCACCGATGCCGCCACAACCGAAACGCCAGAATCCTCCATCAACTGGGCCCCAGATGCGCCGCGCGGCGGACGAACCGTCCTGAACCGCATCTTAAAGGAGAACGCGGCCGTTCCGCTGTTCTTCGCCCAGACGCTTATCTCATCACTTCGGGATGTGGGCTACAACCACACCACGTCTGCCCTGTGCGAGCACGTCGATAACGCCATCGAAGCTGGTGCGACCGAGATCCGCATCTTCTACCGTCAGTCCGGGAAGAAGGGCGACTACCAAGTTGACGCAGCCGTGTACGACAACGGCCGCGGCATGGATCCCAACGTGCTCAAGGTCGCCACTTCCTTCGGTGGCTCGTTGACCTATAACAACCGCAGCGGCATCGGCCGCTTCGGCATGGGCATGAAGACGGCCGCGCTCAGCATGAGCCCGGTGATGGAGTTGTACTCTTGGCAGGAGCCGGGCAACATTTACAGCATGATCCTTGACGTCGAGGCTATCGGCAAAGATCGCTCGAACGCTGTCAATCTGCCTGATCCAACGTTGAACACCGAGCTTCGAGCCGAGCTCGCGGAACTATTCACTAGGCCCTTGGGCTGGCCAACGGATCATAAGGAGCAAGACCTTTTCGCCACCGATGCTGGTGATCTGGCCGAACGTCTCGGTTCGCATGGCACGATCGTCTACATGCCGGCATGTGATCGCCTTTCGTCGCGCAAGGCTCGGACCTTGGGTGAGCATACGATTAGCGAGATGGCCCGTATCTACCGGCGCGCGATCTCTGGCGGCCTGCACCTCTACGTGAACAACCGCCGGGTCGAGGCCTTCGATCCCACGTATTCGATGGCCAGCGCAAGACACACAAAGGCGCTGACGAACGGCATGCCCACGACGAGCCGGCTAGTCCTGTCGCGTCCCATCGACATCCCGGTGTCGGAGAATGATACGACTCGGGTGAGCCAAATCGTCGCGAAGGTGTTTGCGCTGCCTATCGAGGAATGGTCAAACCTCGATCGTAAGACGCAGAAGAATGATCTGCGAATCTTCGATGGCCTGACCGTCTCCATTCTGCGCAATGATCGGGAGGTCTTCGCCGGGCCGCTTCCGAGGCTGACAACTCAACATAGCGTGACCAACTGGTACCGCGTCCAGATCGACTTCTCTGGCCTCCTCGACGAGGCGTTCGGTGTCGCGTCAAACAAGCAGGGCGTCCGAATGAAGGATTATGTGCTCGATAAGATTCGGGCTGCGATCGGGTCGGACATTACTAAGCTGAACGACGAAATCAAGCGCTTCCACGCGGAGAAGGCCAGCCGAATTCAGCCCGCGAAGGCGACTGCGAGCGAGCAGCGGGCGAACGAGGTTGACCAGCTGCACGCCAAGCCCCTTTCGACTGAACTGACGTCCGAGGAACAGCAGCAGCTCGATGCCAATTTGCGCGGGCTGGCGGTAACACTGAAACGCGACGAGGAGACGGATGAACAGGCGTTCGAGCGCGTCAAGAACTCGACCTACCTGATCGACTTCAAGCACGATGAGTACTGGCCCTTCTATCATGTGGATCACAAGTTTGGCCGGATCATCCTGACCATAAACACCGCGCACGCATTCTTCGACAAGTTGTACAACCCGCTGAAGGAGCTGGCGCGCAAGCCGGCGGAAGAGGCATTGGAAGAGGGCCAGGCCTTTGATACTAAGCACGTAAACGAAGGTCCCTTGGTTGCGTTGGAACTACTGCTGCTCTCGCTTGCTCGGGCCCAGGGCGTTCTCGGGATACGCAGCGATGAAGCCAAGCGTGTGTTCGATCAGCTGCGCCGGGAGTGGTCGGAGACCTACCGCATCCAGCTGACCGGGTGAGCCCAGGGCTTGGGGGTAGGCGCAACAGTCGCCTGCCTCCCGAGTCCTAAGTCTGTGAAGGCTCTGCCTTCACTTCCCGGAGTGGAGCACCCAAGCAACGGCAGCTTGCCCCGCGCACAAAAGATGCTTACACTTTCCGCGTCCGCCCCTAAAGGGTCGATCGCTCACGGACGGCACAGTGTCCACCCGTGAGATCCCGATTCTGGAAACGGCCGACGCATTTCAACCCAACCGCGGCAAGACTGTCCGCATAGAAAGGGGTTCGATCATGGCGGAAAATCCGCATTCGTGGGGTGCTTATGCGCGCCTGCAAGCCAAGCTCTCGACCACCACCTCCATCACCTTTGGCGGTGCTCTTGAAGCAGCCCTTAACGTCATCCACCAGCCCGACTTCAGCGTCGAAGAGATTGTTGAGGCGGACATGCTCCGTCTCGCGGCTAACGCGGCCAGGCAAGAGAGGCGCCGCAGCGCATTGCGGCGTCAGGCACAAGCCGCTGCGCTCGATGAAGAGACTGCGGCCCGTGGCAGTGATGATGGCAGCGAGTCGACGGGCGCATCATCCCTTGACGACCAGCTGCACGCACGCCGTGAGCTGCAGCGTATCGCGTCCCGGCTGTCCGATACCGATTGGGATCTCTTGACCGGTACCGCAGCAGGGATCTCGTACTACGACCTTGCGGTTTTTCACGCGTCAACACCGGCAGCGCTTCGATCGCGGGTGTGCCGATTGCGCCAAGCGATGATGGCGCGGGACAACACATGACGTTTCACTCATTGGTGGCGCTGGATTTACCTACGAAGACGCAGTCGCTGCGGAGTATCTCGCGGCCATGGTAGCTGGCGCGACGGTGGCGGCCCTCGACGCTCATGATCTCGGGGGCGGAGACCAACAGCGACTTCCAACGGTGATCCAGGGCAGCTGGCAGACGTTGCAGAAGCCCGCTTGCGTGGGCACGTTTGACCGTGTTGAAGCACCCACTGGGCCGGTGGCGGAAGAGATATCCCAAGCTTTCGCGATTGTGTGCGAATTGGCTCGAGCTCCTGACACAATTGCGG
>JAKAXS010000436.1 GCA_021816505.1 Pseudomonadota bacterium | reverse complement strand
TCGACCTTGACCTTGTGATACCAGTCGCCCCACGGCACATGGTAGATGCGGCCGTTGCCGGTGACGTTGCCTTTGATGGCACACCCCTTCGGCGCGGCGTTCTCCGCTGTCTGCCATTTCTGCGCTCGGAACGACCACGGCGTCTCGGCCGCGCCCTGCCATATCCCAGCTTTCTCTTTGCGCGCCTCAGCCTCCTGCGTCACGTAGGTTTGCGAGTACTGCACGAATGCCCATGCCAAGCCGCGACGCACCAGTTCCGCATTGATGTCTCGCCCATCGACGAAGCAGATGCCCAGGCTCCGGCCATACTTGTCCTGCCCCTTCTGTTCGCAATCGACACGCCGGCCCGCGACGAGTTCGTCCAACGCCTCCTGCGCCGCGCGTCCACATTTCCATTGGCCGACCAAGCGGCGTCCGCACGTTTGCCCCCTCTCAGGCGCATCGATGCCTTCCAGGCGCACGCGCTGGCCCTGAACATCAAGGGTGTCGCCATCCACCGCGACGGCACGGCCAGCCAGCGGCGCGGCTGCTTCGGACGGCGCGCCGAGAAACTGGTGGATTGCGATCAAGCCCGCTACGCCGGCCAGCGCAAGCGCCACTGGGCGGCGAGCAAACGTCAATGTGCGATGCTCACTCATAAGTTGAATTTGCGCCGATTCGCATGGCGCGCGCGCGGCCTAGGTCTGTTCGAATTGCGCTGCAGCGGCGACAAATCAGAGTCTTGACTCTGAAGGGTGAATCGGGACGCACGCAGATGGAAGACGACCGCCGCCGCGCCTGAACGCGTTAAACCGAACGTTGCATGTGCGAAGCGCCACACGGGCGGCGGCGGACCGCCTTGTCTTGGTGGTATTTTGCGCTCATGAAAGCGCAGAGCCGCCTGAAAGCTAAGGCGCAGAAGCCGCGAAAGACGTAGCACGATGATGCCGCCCGACCGTCCACCCCGCCGTCCGCCCGGACCGCCACAACAAGGTCAGCGTGCGCAGCCGGGCAGGCCGATGCCGCCGGGCGCAAGACCCCAGCATCGCCGCCGTCCCCCACCCCCCAAATCGAACGCGCTGCGCAACACGCTGATCGCGATAGCCGCGCTCGTCGCCATCACCGGCGCCGGGTTGGTGGCCCTGTCGTTTGCCTTCCCGGGCGACATCGTGCGCAATCGCATTGTCGATGAAGTCAAAAATCGCACCGGCCGCGACCTGACCGTCGCCGGCCCGGTGACCTTCGCGGCCGTGCCGTCGGCTCACGTCTCTCTGGCGGACGTCTCTCTGTCGGGCCCAGCCGGCATGGAAGGTCCGCCACTCGCCACGATGCAATCACTCGACGTCAGCGTCGCGCTCTGGCCGCTGCTCTGGCGCGAGGTCGTCGTCGAAAGCGTCGTGGTCAAAAACCCCGTCTTCAATCTCGTTGTCGATGCCAACAACAGAAACAACTGGAGCCTGCGCGACCGCCGCGCGGCCGGCGCAACGCCGGTCCGCCTGGCGCAGGCCGCATCGCCGCAAGAGACCGCAACGGACGCAGACGCTACGCCGACGACCTTCGACGCTCTTCAAAGACACGACATCTCGTCCATCAGTCTCAACGATCTGACCATCGAGAACGGCACACTGCGCTACACGAATGCCATCACCCAAAAATCCCACGAAGCGACCGCTCTCAACGCCAAGGTTGCGGTTCGCTCGCTCTCGAACCCGGCAACGGCGAACGGCCAGTTCGATTATCGCGGCGAGACCATCGCATTTGCCGCCGAACTCGGCGCCATCGAGCCGCTGCTGCGCAACAGCTCTTCGCGCATCGCCTTGAACCTCACATCGAGCCCCTTCAATGCCACCTTCGAAGGCTCGGTGTTTCCGGCGAACAACGAAGCCGAGGGCTCTCTCACGTTGAATGCCGCGTCGCTGGCAAAGACCGCCGCGTGGCTCGGCGCCAACGTTCCCAGGAGCGCGCAATTCGGCACGCTTTCGGCGACGGGCCAGCTGCGCAGCGCCGGAAAAACGCACACGATCTCGAACACGACACTGACCGTGAACGGGGCCAGCGCCACCGGCGAGGTCACCCTCGACACCAGCGACGAGCGGCCGCGCGTACACGGCACGCTGGCGATTGCCGACCTGAACCTCAATACGTTCGTCGCCCCGCCACCCGATGCCGCACCCGGATCTCCACGCTCGACGACGGAAGCAGGCGAGGGGATTGAAGCGCCGGCCCCGCAAGGCACGCGCGTCAACGGCTACACGGCACGTGGGGGATGGAGCGAGGATCCGATCCGGTTGACGGCGCTGGCTGCGGCAAATGCCGATCTCAAGCTCGACATCGGCAACGTCCTCTATAAGGATTTGAAGCTTCGCAACGCGCGCGTTCTGCTCGGCTTGAGCGACAACGTCCTCAAGGCCACGATCGAAGACGCGGCGCTCTACAACGGGCGCGGGCGCGGCTTCGTCGTCCTCGACGGCCGCAATGCCGACACCGCCCACGTCGGCCTCAACTTCACGCTGGAAAACGTCGCCCTGCGGCCTCTGCTGCAGGACGCCGCCAAGCTCAATTGGATCGAGGGCCAGGGCAATGCCACCATCGCCGTCGCTGGCTCAGGCGCCCACCAGCGCGGCATCGTCGAGACCCTGGCCGGCACGGCGGATGTGAAGGTCGCCAAGGGCGCCGTCATCGGCATCGACGTCAACCGCATGGCAGAAAGTCTCGCCGACGGAAACTTCAAGGGCCTGAAGACGCAGCCCGGCGACAAGACGGCCTTCTCCGCCCTGACCGCGACGTGGAAAATCGACCAGGGCGTCGCCACCAACAACGACCTGAAGCTGATGAGCGACGTGGTGCAGGCGTCCGGCGCGGGTGCCGTCGTGATCACGGAGCAAAGCCTGGACTACACCATTCGTCCCAAGCTTGCGGGCGCGCAGGATGGCAAAGGCCTGGGCGGTATCGAAGTGCCGGTGCGCGTTTCGGGTAGCTGGGAAAAGCCGAACTACAAGGCCGACGTCGGCGGTGCTGTCGACGAACTGGGCAAACGACTCAAGGGCAAGGACGCCGGCGAGATTGTCGACGAACTGATCGGCAAGGATTCCAAAGGTGAATCGAAAGCCAAGAAGCTGCTCGACAAACTGTTTCGCTGAAGCCACAGCCGAGCGAGAGCGCACACGCCGCGATTAAGATTCAATCCGCGCCCCCAAATGGCCGATCTGCGGACCTTTTTGGCCCCAGGCAAAACTGTCGCAGCCGATCGCTGTTAAGCCCATGACAACCTGAGCGAAAATTTTATCTAGCCGGGGGGCACTTTTTTCTTGCGCAGGGGGGGTGTTGGCCTCATATGACCCCCACTCCGTTCGTCCACCTGCCCCAAGGCCCAAGGACACGATCCCCAAAGCAAAAGGTAAGGAGCGGACGGGTTGAATCTGTCTGCTGGTTGGGGAGGGTCATATGG
>JAKAXS010000435.1 GCA_021816505.1 Pseudomonadota bacterium | reverse complement strand
TCGTCCGGGATCGGTGGGAAACCGAGCGGCACGAACAGATCACGCCAAGCCAGCCTGTCGAAACCAATGACGTTCCATCCGGTGAACAGGCCACCTGCGCGGATGTGTTCCCTGACTGCGTCGGGAATCGGGTCTCCGCTGCACCACAGGACCGGCGCGTCGGCCGCGCCGACGGCATGGAACACGGCGCAAAGGGCCAGCGTGCTGACGTGCCCCATGTACGCCGCCGCGCCGACTTTGCGGAGATCGGCCTTCGAGCTGGTCTCGACATCGACGCTGAGGGGTGTCATGCAAACACCGGTTTCCGTGCGAACAGGCCACGGCCTTCCACGATGGCGATCGCTTCCTCGGCCCGCTTCACCGCGGCGGCGTGTATCGCCAGCTGTCGCCGCTTGCGCGCGATGAATGACACCTTTGCCTCCTCCACGGTAGGGCACGCATACCGTTTGTTGGCCTCCCGCAGGACGAAACGTGCGGGGGTGGATATGCCGCCGTTGACGATGCTGCCGTAGGAAAGCCAGACACCTTTCGGCGTGTGTCGGACCACAGCCAGCTTCCGCAATCGCACTTCAAGCGGACCGACGCCAACTATGTCGCCCCACTCGTTCAACGGTGCCGCATACCTAACATCCTCGTAGCGGTACCAAAACTCCTCACTGTCTGCCATCGCAGCTACATTCCGAGCGCGCGGCGGTACACGTCGAGCAGCGACTCGATCTCCTCCACTTCAGAGGGTTCCTGCTTGCGCAGGGCGATCAACTGCCGCAACGCCTTCACGTCGAATCCTGCACTCTTGGCTTCGGCGTAGATGTCGCGGATATCGGAGCCGAGCGCCTTGCGCTCTTCCTCAAGCCGCTCGATCCTCTCCACGATGGAGCGCAGCCTGTTGGCGGCAACACCGCCGGTATCAGTTTTAGTTTCGGTCATGTCCTGTCTCCTGGTTGACATTCACATCTTACCGGAACAACACAACAGTTGCTGGGGAGAAAAAGGGGCCGAAGCCCCCTTTCCCCTTGTAGAAATCAGACCCCCGGCGGCCGGGCGGCACCGGGAGCGGGCTGCCACGGCTGCTGCGCCTGCGGCCCCTGCCAGTTCGGCTGACCTCCTGCCGGCGGACCGGCAGGCGGCGCCGGCGGTACGGCAAACCCCGGGACGCCCGGCGGCACCGAACCCGGTCCCGCCTGGTTGATGCCGAACCCCGGCTGCGGCTGCTCCACAGGCAGCGCACCGGCAGCGGCAAACGCCGCCTCGGCCGCCTTGCCGGCGTCGAAGGTGGCGAGCTTCTCGCCGTGCCGCGCGAACTGCACCGCGTTCAGCGATACGCCGACGCCGCGGTTCGGGATCGACCGCCCCGGCTTCGGGAAGGCGAAGAACGTCACCTGGAGCCGTCCGTAGCAGCCGGAATAGAACCGCGTCGGGTCGGTGTTGCGCCCGCTTTCGTCGAGGCAGACCGGCTGCTGCGACGCGCCGGTGGCCGGGTTGACCGCCGCGATGGATGCGTTCAACGAGAACAGGCCGCGGAACGCTTCGTACTTCTTCGGATCGCGCATGTAGGTGTTGTTGCCGTCGCGCAGGGGGTAGTGCAGGCCACCCTGCTCCTTCGGCAGGAACAGCATCTGCTCGCCGGTCATGGCGACCATGTTCGACGGGTTCTGCGGATCCGGCCGCTGCTCGGAAGGCCAGCGGTTGGTCGCCACCAGGGCGATCGCACGGTATATGTCCTGACACACCGAAGAGGCGAGAAGGATGGTGCAGGAGAACTGCTCGACGCCCTTCTGGCCGTTCTGCTCGACCGCGCGGGGCTTCACCAGGGTCACGTAGGCCAGGCGCCCCACTGGGGTGATGAGCCGCACCGATCCGAACTGCGGATCGAGCTTGACTTCCTGCGGCGGCGCGGTCTGCTGCGCCAGGTATGGGTCGATCGGAAACTGCTGCTGTTGCTGCGTCTGCGACATTGTGTTCTCTCTTGCTCTCGTTTGCGGGAAAGGCTTCCGTCTACTCGATCGCCCCCATCGGGGAGGCGATGCCGTCGCGGCGGTTCTCGGCCTTGACCAAGGTCAATGCGCCTTCGGGCCGCTCGACGAGGTCCTCGATAGCACCCTTCTTTTCCTTCGGCAACAGCTTCTCGATCTGCGCCGGGGAACGAAGTTCCGGGTCGGTGTACATCGCGCTCGTGTTCACGCCGAGCGCCCGCAGCGCGTCCGGGGCGGCTTCCTTGTCCTTCCAGCGACGGTTGCCGGTGCGGCGCACGAGTTTCCACCCCGGTACCGCGACGCCGGCTTCCAGCAGGCTAGAGGCGCGCTCCTCGACCGATGTGATCCACGCCTCCCACAGCGGGCGCCGCTGGAGGATGGTGGCGATGTCGCCGGGATCGAGCACGGTCGCCGGCGGCAGCACGATGGTTCCCTTCGGCGGCGTGGCGGCTGGCCGCGGCTGATCCTGCGTGCCGACGAAGACCGCCGGCGGCAGAGCGCCGAGATCGCTGAGCGCGCCCAGCGGTGGCATCGCGGCGAAGGCGTCTCGGGCGAGATCGGTCGCCTCGCGCTGTAGCGCCGGGCACGTCACTTTGGCCGGGCACCAGCGGCACCACGCGCCTGTCGGATCGGCGTTGAGCGGCGGATCAGGATCGAGCGAACGGTGCATCGCCTCGCCGAGCTTGCCGAGAAAATCGGTCAGCAGGTCTGCCGGATCGTGGACGATCGACTTGATCCGCTGGCGCTCGTCGGTGGCGCGCGGCTGCACCACGACCGTCTCGACCTCGCTCCAGCCGCCGCCGGTGCCGAAAGCGATCAGCCCCATCAGCGCGTAGTTCTTCAGCTGCGGGCTGTCGCCGGCGACCATCACGCCCTTGCCGTACTTGAGGTCGACGATCGTGAGCCTGCCGCGTCTCGTGTCCGCCAGAACCGCGTCCGCCGTGCCGCGGTTCTCCGCGAAGATCGGATCGGTCGGGTCCAGCGCGCCGAGGGTGAGGCCGTGCTCGATATACTGCATGGTGTCGGGCGTCCACCGCTTCGCCACCTCGTCGACGTAGAGGCCGACCGCCTCCGCCATCTCGGCGTCCACCAGCCAGCCAGCCTTCTTGCCGTCGTGCTGCGGCACCCACTTGCCGCCGTCGGGACCGGGGATATCGACAATCCGGTCGACCCATTCCTCCGGCTGTCGCTTACCCAGCAGCGCGTCCTGCGCGACCTGGTGCGCGACGGTACCCTCCGTCGCATACACGGAGGACTTCCGCGTCTCGCGCGGGGAGCGCGCGATCAGCTGCACGCTGCCAGGGCAGCCCAGCAGGCGCGAGATCGAGGAGGGACGAAACATGGCCTCTCCTTTGTAGGCTTCACGGAGCGCGGCGAGCATGGCGTATCGGTCCACGTGTCGTTTCCTTTCCACGTCAAGGGGCGAGATCGAGATAGGCGGCGATGAATTCGCGG
>JAKAXS010000434.1 GCA_021816505.1 Pseudomonadota bacterium | reverse complement strand
TTCGATGCCAAGCTCCCGGATGATGATTGTCGCGATCAGGTCGGAGACCCGTACGTTCGATTCTGTCGTGACGCCGGCAATGTGCGGAGTGAGGATCAGGTTAGGCACATCTCGGAACACCGAGGCCGCAGCCGCATCGAGCGGTTCGCGGGAGAATACGTCGAGAGCCGCGCCGGCAAGGCTGCCGGCTTTCAGCGCCGAGGCCAGCGCTGCCTCGTCCAGTACGCCGCCGCGTGCCGCGTTGACCAGCACGGCGCTCCGCTTCATCACCGCGAGTGCCTTGGTGTCGATCAAGTTCCGGGTCGCCTCGGTGAGCGGGATGTGCAGGGTCACGACGTCGGAAGATGCAAGCAGGTCCATGAGGGAGATGGACTTCGCACCCGCAGCCGCGATCTCTGCATCCGTTAGCATCGGGTCGTGCGCGAGGATTTCCATGCCGAGGGCGGCGAGCCGCGCTGCCGTCTTCCGCGCGGTGCGACCGAAGCCGATCAGTCCAGCACGCTTCCCAGCGATCTCGCGGCCGATCACCCGATCGCGAGGCCAGTCGCCGGCCGCCACGGCGGTGCTGCCGAGAAAGGCCGGGCGCAGCAGGATCATGGCCGTAACAACAACGTATTCCGCCACCGCATCGTCGTTGGCGCCGGTCGCCGGATACACAGTCACACCACGTTTCCGACAGACGTCGAGGTCTATATTGTCGAGCCCGACGCCAAGCCGACCGACGCAAGTGACTTTCGGCGCCGCATCGAGCAGCGCCGCGTCAACCTTCGTGCGGTTGCGGACGATCAGGGCGCGCGCATCAGCGAGTGCCGCGCGAAGATCGTCCGGCCTGTCCACCAAGTCGCGCGCGTAGAGCGTATCAGCGCGCGCGGCGAGTTGAGCGACGGCAGCGTCGTCCATGAACTCGCTGATGACGATTTCCGCCACGGCGTGCCTACGCGCTGCGGTAGAGCTTGGTCAGCGAGAATTCGCGATGGCCGAGTGCTTCCGCCGCCGTGAGTCGCCCATTGGCCGTGCGTTCGATCATCGCAATCAGCGCGTCGCCGGCTTGATCGATCGTCATTTCGCGGCGGAGAATGCCGGAAACGTCGACATCGACATGCTCCGGCATGGTCCGCACGGTCCGCGGATTACCGGTGATCTTGATGACTGGGACGATGGGATTGCCGATCACATTGCCCTGGCCAGTTGGGAACGTATGGATTACGTAGCCAGCGGCGGCCATCAGCGTTACGCATTCGGCGGCTGCGGAGGATGTGTCCATGTAGTAGAGGCCGGGGCCTTTCGCCGGGGCTTCGGCCGGTTCCAGCGCGTCGATGAACTTGCTATTGTGGCCCATTTTCTCGAGGTTTCCGAGCGCCTTTTCCTCGATGGTGGTCAGGCCGCCCTCGATATTGCCCTTGGTCGGCTGGCTGTCGGACAGATCGTCGGTCTTGTGCGCTTCGATGACGTCCTCCTGGTATGCCTTCCACATTGCGTACCATTTCTCGGCGAGCTCGGGCGTGGCCGCGCGCGCCTTGCAGAGGTGCTCGCCGCCTGTGATTTCCGAGGTTTCACCGAACACGCCGTAGATGCCCTTCGGGATCCACTTATCGTACATATTGCCGACGGTTGGGCACGAGGCGAGGCCGGTGGTGGTATCGCTCTCGCCGCATTTGGTCGAGATCCAGAGATCGCCGATCTCGACCGGCTCGCGCACCAGTTCGCTCGCCCATTGAACGAACTCCTTCGCCTTGCGCGAGGCATTCATGATGGTGCTGAAATCGCCGTGTTGCTCAATCCAGAAGCCTTCGACCGGCTTGCCGGTCTTGCGGATGCCCTCGACGACGCGGTTCGTCCATTGCGGCTCAATGCCGATGACGATGACGGCGGCGACGTTCGGGTTGGAACCAGTGCCAATAAGGGTGCGGAAATGCAGATCGAGGTCGGCGCCGAACTGCAGACGGCCATAGGCATGCGGGATCGCCATGGTACCCTTCACGTTGTTCGCCACCGCTTCGCAGGCTGCGTTCGACAGATCGTCAAGCGGTAGAATCACGACGTGGTTGCGTACGCCCACCCGGCCGTTCTCGCGCCGCCAGCCGGTCAGCTTTGTCTGTGCCATATGTCGGTTTCCTTCCCGCTTACCAGCGCTTGGTCTTGAGATTGTGCGTGTGCACGTGTTCACCCTTCTTGATCGGGGCGACAATCTTGCCGACGTCCTCGCCATACTTGATGGCTGTATCGCCGACCGCCAAATCGGTCAGCGCCACTTTGTGGCCAATCGGCACGTCGGCGTTGGTGATGAGGCGGAAATCCTTGTTGGTCTCAGTGACGACGCAGAACATCTCGGTGCCCGCCTTCAAACCCTCGACGACGACGACGCCGACATTGTCCTTGGGGCTATGCACGAGAAGATGCGGGATACTCATGGCGCTCTCTCCGAAAAAGGCGGCAATGCCGCCGATAAGCTATTTTATATAAGACTTGTACATGAGACTTGGCGATAAAGTCAATCGGCCGGCGGGCAAATCCACACGCCGGCCGGGCTGCTATTCGCCAATCGCGGGTATCATGACGGTTCCCGCCCGGCGTGGCTTCGCCGCAGCCATAAACGGGTCGAGGTGCTCCGCGGGCACCTTCTTCGTCACCAGGCTGACCAGCACGAAGACCACGATGTTCGCGGCGAGCGCCACGAAGCCGGAATTCATGTGCCAGACCTGGCCGTGCCCGCTCAGCAGCAGCACGATTGTCAGCCCCCAGCCGGTGGCGAGCCCGGCGATGGTGCCGGCCTTGGTCGCCCCTTTCCACATCAGGCCGCCGATCACCACGGCCGGAAGCAACTGGGCGATGAAGTCGTAGGCAACAAGCAAAATGACTACGATTAGCGCTTTCGCGACGATGGCAAGAACCAACGCTGCGAACGTGACGACGAATACCAACCCGCGCGAGAGGCGGAACACGCTTCTCGGGGCCACATCCGGCACCAGCTTGGCGTAGACGTTGCGGGCAAGCAACGTGCACGACATCATGATAATCGGGCCGGCCGGCACGATCGCCGAAAGCACCGCGGCGAGAGCGAAAAAGGCAAGGAACCAGACGGGGAAAATCTGCTTGGCCAGCAGTATCACCACGTCGTTGCCAGGGACCTTGTGGGTGGCGAAGATCAGCACGGCGGCGAAGCCGATTGTGATGACCGCGACCTTCACGAGCTGGTAGAACGGCATGAACACCGCCTGCAACTTCAGCGTCCGCCCGCCACGCGCGGAATAGGCGACGTTGAACCACTGCGGCCACATCCACTGACCGAACCCGGTGAGCAACAGGGTGGTGACAAACCAGCCCAGCCCTAGCTTGCCGGTCGGCCCCGGCATAGTGATGCGATTGGGGATCTCGGTCATCATCCGGTGGAACATATCGCCGAAGCCGTGAAAGAACCGGTAGGGCAC
>JAKAXS010000024.1 GCA_021816505.1 Pseudomonadota bacterium | reverse complement strand
CGTACTGCCGCCGAAGCGGCGACGGCGCACTGAATTTCAGTTGCTGATTCTGAGATTACCGAGATTGGCGGCTCGCCCTGTGGCGAGCCGTAGGCGCATCAGGCGCGACACGCCGGGCGCGCAACGGGCTCCGGCCGGTGATGCACGGCGGTCGTACCCCGCCACGCTTCGACTGCGGCAAGGCGCGATCTCAGTTCGCCCAGCCATTCGATCTCTCGCGAATGAACCACGTCGGCCGGCAGATTACGCGGGCGATCCAACACTGTGGGTACCGAACGCGCATGCGGGTCGCAGAATTTCATCGCTCCCCTCCTTGGGTCGTTTGAGTTTGGGTGTCTTGCGCCGCTGTGGCGCCTTTCAGTGGACGCGATCTCGCTGCGTCGCTGGCCGACTGTATCCCAGTGCAACGTGTCAGGATGATGACCCTCCACAGCAAACAATTTGCTGCACTGCGAGATACTTAGAACGCTCTCAATCGGTGTTGGACGCTTCGAGTTCAGGCCGGTAACCGGCGACACCCCATTGCGCGATCGAACCCGCCGACGGTCGCTCTTTGTCTTCGATGCAGTAGTGACGCGCGAGGCGTGTCAATGCCAACTGCAGCACGACCTTTCCGGCGCGTTGCGGCCACGACGCGCGACGCTCGGCCTCTTCCAAACCTTTGAGATGGCAGCAGACGTCGATCAGGACGCCCGACAGTTCGGGCCCGACGGCGACAAGTGCGCGCCGCACGCGCTCCGTTGCCGCAACGACATTGTCGGCGATGTCGACACCAGCGCCGGGAGCTGAGCGGCGCGAACCCGATGACCTAGGCGCGTCGCTGTAATGCGTCGTCACGCGCGGCCCCATCTGCGCGAACGTGAAGTCCGACCGGAGCTTCTCTCCGGCCAGCAGTTGCGCGCCCGTAATCAGCGGATCGCCATTCTTGTCGCGCCGGCGCGCGAGCCAGGCGAGCGGGCTTTCGTCGGGATTGTAGCCGGGCATGCGCTGCGACTGCGCACGCGTTTGTCGATGACGCATCGCCCCGTCCTCAGCTACGGCCGTCGCCGGCGCGGCGATGGGCGAACACGGGCACGATCCATTCGAGGAGTTCGACGACGCGATCGAAGCTGGGATCGTCGCGCCGCGCTTCGATGAGGCGGCAGGCGTGCGCGACCGTCGTCCGGTCCCTGCGAAAAGTGGGCACCGATGTCGGTCAAGGTCTGGCCGCCGACGACATGGGCCAGGTACATCGCGATCTGCCTCGCCAGGGCGACGCCGGCCCGGCCTCGTGTCGTGCGCAGGAGATCGGCGGGTGGGACGGCAAAGACTTGGGATACGACTGCGACCGAGACAGCGGTGGGAGGCTGATCGGAAGCCGTTGGGGGAATTTCCGGGAACGACGGGGACGCGCAGGGGGTAGCGAAAAGCACCATCAGCCAAAGCCTCCAACAGATAAGTTCGAGTAATCAGCGCGCTATTCGTCACTGTACAGACTTTATGCGCGGCTAATACGCGAAACTATTGGATCTATGAACGGCGGGGATAAGTGCGCGCCCTGTTAAGTTCTTCACGCCGTCCGCGAGCACCCGACACTGTCGCCGTTTCTCGCGGAGACGACGATGCCGAAAACAGTGCGTGCCTGGCGGGGTGGCTCCTTGCCGGCAAGAGGAGCCTACGACCGGGCGCGGGACCTGCCGGCCCTGTTGCCGATCTGGCCGGCGGAACTGAGCGACATGAGTGCGGCGGGGCGCCTGCGGCTGCTGGCGAGGCTGCGTGGCGCCTTGAGGCGCGAAAGGCTGCGCGGCGTCGGCGGGCACTGGACGTATGACCTGGCGCGCCATCGCAGGCTGCTCGCGGCCTACCGCGCGGAAGCCGCGTCACTCATTGGCGAGAGACGAGGCGAAAATAATCGATAGTCGTTCTACAGTCGATCGGAGGTAGGCGTGGCGAGATTTACTTCTCGCGACGCGTGCCGAGGCCCATCTTCTTCGCGAGGTCCGAGCGGGCGCGGGCATAGTTGGGGGCGACCATCGGGTAGTCGTGCGGCAAGCCCCACTTCTCGCGATATTCTTCCGGCGACAAGTTGTAGTGGGTGCGGAGGTGGCGCTTCAAAGACTTGAATTTCTTGCCGTCTTCAAGGCAAACGATGTGGTCCGGCATGACGGACTTCTTGACGGGAACGCGTGGGCGCAGTTCCTCGCGCTCCGGCAAAACGGTGCCACCGGTGGCACGCGACAGCGCGGCGTGCGTCTCGTTGATCAGGTGCGGCAGATCATTCGCGCCGATCTCGTTATTGCTGACGTAGGCGGAAACAATCTGCGCGGTAAGCTCTACGAGTTCCGACTGAGCACTACCATCCATAGGATACTATCCCCTTTACGCGTAATCTCTGGCTGAGCATTTGGCCGATCAGCGTAATTGCGTCAAGTCTAATTTCGACGATGCTTGCCAGGTTAGGGTGGCAATACAGCGCGGTGTTGTTCACTGTTCTCGTTAGGGTTAGCGCTCGACATCCACTCTATTTTGCAGATTTCAAACGATTCTAGACGAGCTGTTTGCGGCTGAGAGCCGCTGCAACAGGCTGGTGCGACCCTCGCGTGGTCGACATCAGACTTCCAAGTATTGGATAGATCTTGCATTACAGGGCGCCAGTCGAGTTCGACAGTGATCTGCGTTTTCTCGGATCAGTGTTCGTTTGCTGCCGCTGCGTCCATCGAATCTACCCGGATTGAGGTCTCCATGACTACGCGCCTGCCCGCCGCCCCCGCCGCACAGAAACGAACGACGACGACCAGCGTGCATGGCACGACACTCACCGACGACTTCACCTGGCTGAGGGCGGAGAACTGGCAGGAAGTGATGCGCAAGCCCAGCGCGCTGGACGCGGAGATCCGCGGCTATCTCGAAGCGGAGAACGCCTACACCGCTGCACAGCTGCAAGGAACGCTGCCGCTGCAGAAGAAGCTGTTCGCCGAGATGAAGGCGCGCATGAAGCAGGATGACAGCACGGTGCCAGCACCGGATGGCGACTTCGAATACTTCACCAGCTTCGTCGCCGGCGGCCAGTATCCGCTGCTGCAACGCCGCAAGCGCAACGGCCGCAAGGAAACCGTGCTGGTCGACGGCAATGCGGAGGCAAAGGGCAAGGCCTACTGGGACATCGGCGGAAGCGAGCACAGCCCCGATCAACGTCTGCTGGCCTACGCCGTCGACGACAAGGGCTCCGAACTCTACACGCTGCGATTTCGCGACATGAAGACGGGCGTGGACCTGCCGGATGTCATCACCGACACGCGCGGCGACGTCATCTGGGCGAACGACTCCAAGACCGTGTTCTACGTCCGCCTCGACGACAATCACCGGCCGCTTTACGTGTACCGGCACACGCTGGGCACGCCCGTAGAGGACGACGAACTCGTCTTCGAGGAGAAGAGCACGGGCTACTACGTGAGCCTCGACAAGACGCAGTCTGGCCGCTTCGTCCTGATCGACTCGCACGACCACCAGAGCAACGAGGTCTACCTGCTCGACGCCGACGAGCCGGCGCAGCGACCGCGGGTGGTCGCGAAACGGCGCAAGGGCCACCAGTATTCGGTGGAGCACCGCAAGAGCAAGCTGATCATCACGACCAATTCCGACAAGGCGGTCGACTTCCGCATCTGCGAAGCTCCCGTCGACGATCCGAAGATGCAGAACTGGAAAGAGCTGATCCCGCACGTTCCGGGACGGCTGATCATCGACACGGTCGTCTACAAGCAGCACATGGCGCGGCTGGAGCGCGAGAACGGCTTGCCGCGCATCGTGGTGCGTCGCTTCAAGGACGGCAAGGAACATACGATCGCGTTCGACGAGGAGGCCTATGCGCTCGGCATGAGCGACGGCTTCGAGTTCGACACGACGACATTGCGCTTCACGTATTCGTCGATGACGACGCCGTCCGAGACGTTCGACTACGACCTGGAGACACGCAAGCGGAAGCTGCGCAAACGCCAGGAGGTGCCGAGCGGACACGACGCTTCCGAGTACGTCACGCGGCGTCTCTATGCCACCGCCCCCGATGGCGAGCAGGTGCCGATCTCCGTGCTCTATCGCCGCGACACGCCGCTGGACGGCTCGGCGCCTTGCCTGCTCTACGGCTATGGCGCCTACGGCATCTCGATGCCGGCATCGTTCTCGACCGTCCGCCTCTCGCTGGTCGACCGCGGCTTCGTCTACGCCATCGCCCACATTCGCGGCGGCAAGGACAAGGGCTATGCCTGGTACACCGACGGCAAGCTCAAGAAAAAGAAGAACACGTTCCTGGACTTCATCGCTGCGGGCGAGCACCTCGCCAAGGAGGGCTACACGTCCCGCGGCCGCATCGTGGCCAACGGCGGCTCAGCGGGCGGCATGCTGATGGGCGCCGTCGCAAACATGGCGCCGGACCTGTTCCTGGGCATCATCGCCAACGTGCCGTTCGTCGACGTGCTGAATACGATGCTCGACGATACGTTGCCGCTTACGCCGCCAGAGTGGCTGGAGTGGGGGAATCCGGTCGCCAGCAAGGCCGAGTTCGAGACGATCCGCTCCTACAGTCCCTACGACAACGTGAAGGCGCAGGCGTATCCGCACATTCTGGCCGTCGGCGGACTGACCGACCCTCGCGTCACCTATTGGGAGCCGGCCAAGTGGATTGCGCGCCTGAGAACGCTCAATACGTCGGATAACCTGTTGCTCCTCAAGACGAATATGGAGGCAGGACACGGCGGCGCGTCCGGACGGTTTGCGCATCTGAAGGAAGTCGCGGTCGACTATGCCTTCGCCTTGCTGATCGAGAAATCGCGCACGTGATCCCTTTTTCTCGCTTATTCAATATATTCCACCGTTCAGATCAGCCGGAGGTTTATGCTTTCTAAACCAAGCACGTGATTTGATGCGCCATCTGACCTTCTTGTAGCTGCGCTTTTTCAGATGGCCATCATGGAATCCCTGTCCTTCAACCTTCTTGCGCGCTATCGCCGCCTTGGCTTCGCTTGGCTGAAGAGCGCCAGCGGATTACTCGCCCTGCTCATCCTGAGCATGGTGATCACAGTGCTGGCCGGCTTCATGCTGCTGTCCAGCCAGCAGCGCGCACTGGACGAGGTCCGGGACCACGCGCGCCAGATGCGGCTCGCGCGCCAGGCCATGATGGAAATGGACACCTCGTTTCTGCACGCGGTCGTGCAGCGCAGCGACAAGTTCAACGTCACCGATTTCGAGCGCGCGTATGACCGGGTGATGGGGCATCCCGCTTCCAGCTTCCCGACCTCCGTCATGGATGACGGTGAAACGATGAGCGGCACCGACGCGATTTCGCAGTTGGTCGAGCGCATCAATGTCGCGGTCGATCAGGTGCGCGCCGGACGATGGGAGGAAGCGGCAAGGCTTTACATTTCTGGCGACGTTTCGCGACGGATCGGCCAGATCGTCAGGTCCTACTCGCTCGAGCTCGATCAAGTCGAAGCCACATACGCGGCACAGCGCTCCGCCAACGTCTTCGCGTCGCTCTGTCTCGTCATCCTGCAAGTGCTGTCGGGGCTTTTGAGCGTCGCGGCCTTCCTCTACGCCATTCGTCAAAGCAAACGTGAAGCGAAAGCGCGCACGATCGCCGTCGTTTCGGCCAACGAAACACGCGATCAGGTCGAGCGGCTGTTCGAGATGGCCGACATGCTGCAGAGCGCCACCGATTACACGGACGCCAATGCGGTTCTGCGTTCCGCAGCGTCGGAGCTTCTGTTCGGCTTCAGTGGCGCGCTCTACGTTTTCAACAATTCGCGCGACCGGTTGATCCTGTCCACGACGTGGGACCGCGACGGCTTTGAGCCGCCGCCCGAGAGCCTGGGTCTCAATCAATGCTGGGCCTTGAAGCGCGGCAAGGCGCATATCAACCGGCCCTATTCCCGCAAGCTCTGCTGCGAACACCACAGCGGATCGGACTACGCCCTCGAAATCCCGATGACGGCGCGCGGCGAGATCCTAGGCCTGCTGCAGGTCTATGCAGAGGGCGATCAGGCGGAGGAGCGGCTGCTGAAGGCGCAGGGGCTCGCGGTGGCGATCGCCGACGCGATGTCGCTGGCGCTCGCCAACATCGCGCTGCGCGAGAAGCTGCGCAGCCAGGCGCTGCGCGACCCGCTCACGGGCCTCTACAATCGCCGCTATATGGAAGACACGCTGCAGCGTTTCGTGCGGCTTGCCGAACGGGAGGGGCGCGAGTTCTCGGTCGTCATGATCGATCTCGATCACTTCAAGCGGCTGAACGACCAGCACGGCCACGCTAAGGGTGACGCCGTACTGCGCGACGCAGCGGCGGCGATCCTCAGTCAGATCCGTGAATCCGATGTCGCTTGCCGCTACGGCGGCGAAGAGCTGATCGTCCTGCTGCCGGAGTGCGGGCTCGATATGGCCGCGGGCAAGGCCGAGAACATCCGCCTCAGCATTGAGGCCCTTTCCGAGCCGAACGGAGCGCAGGTTTCGGCGTCGATCGGCGTCGCTGCCATTCCCACGACGTCGCTCAACGCGAAGGATCTTGTCGCGACCGCGGATGCGGCGCTCTACCGGGCGAAGCAAGGCGGCCGCAATCGCGTCGAGCGTGCGCCCTTGCGCAAGAACAATGCGACGCTCAAGCCGCCGGGCCGCCGCAAGCCGGCCGAGGGTGATGATGCCGACACGCCGCTGCTGGCGGCGGAGTGATCGAGAGCCGACCAAAAGAAAAAGGGACGGCTCGAAAGCCGTCCCCACAAAAGAAAAGGGCCACCTTTCGGTGGCCCCTCTTTGAACTCCGCCTGACTTAGGCGGCAGCCGTGCTCAGGGCCGGCAAGTTCTTATCCTCCTCGAGTTCTCTTTCCGATCTCAGCGCAATGCCGATGTACCGGACGCGACCTGCAACCTTCGCTTTTTGAACTCCCAGCTCTCCGAACTCACGTCCGAAGGTGGGCAGAGCCAACGGCTCCTTTTGCTGTTCTTCACACCAAGCGCAGTAATCCTCATAGAGTGACGTTGCAGTGAGACTCGAACCGTCTTGTGTTTCCACTTTCTCCTTGTAGTAGCGCTCCACGTCGGTCTCTGGAGCCATGAGACGTGCTGCCGGGGCCGAACGATTGTCGTTGGCGCCGGAACGCGGCTTTGGAATTGCCGCGGGCTGAGGTGCCGGCTGAAGAACCGGCTGCTCGTCCGCCACCGCTACCGCAGCGGTGCTGATCGTCGACACCATGGCAGGTGCGGACGGGGCCTTGCGGTCATGCAGACGCCATTGGCTGAAGGCGATGTACATGCCGAAGCCAGAGCCGACCTCGATCAGAAGCGCGATGAAAATCGTCATCGCCATCTGAACCTTGTCGAGATCGAGACCCGTGAGCTTGGCAAGAACCGCGGCCTGCGGGTCTGCTTCCGCCATCATCGCGCCGCCACTCTGGTTGCTCTGTTCGAGCTTGCCCTGGAGGACAGCGACGCGTTCTTCGAGGGCCTTGGCTTCAGTGCCGGAGGCCAACTCGGCGTTCAGGCTATGATATCCTTGGCAGAAATCACGACCTTGTTTTCCTGTGATGTCAGTACAGCCGGCCGTAAACGTCCAGGCCTTCTGCGTCTTCACGCGATCGATCTCGCCTTGCACGGTCGAAGCCGGGCGATGCTGCGGGATCCAGCTCATCTGCTCCTTCGCACGATCGAGATCGGCGCGGAGGTCTTTGTGGTTGTCCGCAGCCAGCGTGCGCTGGCCGGCGGTGTCGAACCGGTTCAAGGCCGCATGACCGAGCGCCGACGTCAACGAGTACGACGTCACGACGACCCAGACCACGACAGAGGCCGCGGCTTGCGACCACATCCGGTTTCGGATAGCGGCGAAGAAGAAGAACGGGACAAGGGCTTTCAAGCAGTCCGCTGCAGCCGAGGCCGCACCATAGATCTGCCCGTCCATCTCGGTCCGTCCGAGTGATATGCCGAAACGCCAATTCATGGCCGCCGACACGGCAAGTAGCACGCCGGCCGCCAGTACCCCCAATATGCCTAGAAGGTGTCTCATCTTCTTTTAGCCCTCAGTGTTGGGCCGGCGCAGACGTATTTCTGCGGCAGCCGCGAGATCTTGCAGACCCACGAGGGTGGCCGGGCGATTGGGCCTGACCTGCTCTTACGCGAAACGGCCGCTCAGTTTCAGTGTCAGCGATCTTCTGCCTGTTGAGCTGCGACCTGCCTTCCCCAAGGCCTGCCGCCAGACGAAACACCGTTGTCACGCACCTTGCGTTGAGAGCCGGAGCTCGCTTCGGAGAGCTGTTATGCACAATCACAATCGCCGCTCGACTGTGAGCTGTGCACAACGCGACTAACCGGAGCGGAACAACAAGAAACGTACGCAATACATGCCCCCTCAGTTTCGAGGGTTACCTGATTCTTAATGGATTCAGCGTGCTATCTATGCATCAGTCTGAGACTAGTTGTTGTGCAGCGCGACCCGCGTCTCCGACTTACCCACCGCCACACCGGCGGTTCTGCACAGACTGCGCACATCCCGTGAATCGTCGTCCACATGGTGACCGCGTCATGAGGCGCAATCGATTGCAGCGATCTGCACGAAACTCCTAGTATTTTTGCGCAGGATTCTTGGCCGCCGCGCGCTTTTCGTTTATGATTAAGTCTTTGCTGCTGAACGACTTCGTTTCAGCCGCGCGTTTGCCTTGCCGGCGGCGCGGGTTGCGTGTCATTGCGTCGTGTTGGGAGTAGCGCACCATGAAGTTCGCGGGCTTCGCTCTCTTGGCAGCAGGCTTTGCCTTCGCCCTGCACGCGTACAGTCCGACCCGCTTCGACCATCGCGAGACCGCGCCCGTCGTTGCTCCTGAAGACATCGTCCGGCCCGAACCCGCCCGGCTCTCCGTCGCGCGCAACTTCGCGATCCGCCCGGCCGACGCACCGTCGCCCGCTCAGAGCGACGTCGTGACCCAAACGGCGACCGTCACCGCCCTTCCCGGCCTGCCGAGCGCCAGCGCCGTCGCGTTCGCGACTTCCGCCGAAGACACGGGGAACCGCGCCACGCTCGTGCGCCGCATTCAACGGGAGCTGAGGCGCGTCGGCTGCTATGACGGCCAGATCGATGGCGAGTGGGACCGCACGCTGCGGACGTCGATGGGGCAATTCATCGATCGCGTGAATGCGACGCTACCTCATCAGGAGCCCGACGTCGTTCTGCTGACGCTGGTGCGCAACCACAAGGCTGCGGTCTGCGGTTCCGGATGTCCGACGGGGCAGGCGCAGGATGACACCGGGCGCTGCCTGCCGGATGCGATCTTGGCCAAGGCGCAGCGCAGGTCCGGCGCAAAGTCGGTAGCCCAGGCGCCGTCTGAGTGGACGACGACCGTCACGATGAATGAGGTGCAGCCGACCGCTGCAACCTTGCCCCCACCGCCCGCGACCAAGGCGCCTCTGGCAGTCGCGCGCGCGCAACGGCCGGCACCACTTCCCGGAAAGATGGCCATGGGCGGTCCGGTCAATGCGCCGACTGCGCAGGCCGTCAGCAGGAACTGGTGGGATACGTTCATTACGCCGACGCCGAGCGATGATGGCGCTCGGGAACAGACCTTGGATCGTCCCGTCGGCCTCACCTCCGTGCCGCAACCGCGTCTCGTGCGCCGGGACGCATCTCAACTCGCCGGCGACGGGCTGCAGGCCAACCTGGCTGCGCCCAGTGGCGCGGACGGCGCCAGCGATGGTGCGGCGCTTGTTCCGGTTGAGCTGAAGCCCGTGGCCGAACGTGTGCCGCGCGCGAGGTCGGGTAAATCGTATCGCAAGGCGAGCAAGGGCAAGTCGCGCCAACGCTACGCGTCGCGCTCGCGTGGCCGCAATGTGCAGGCCCTGTTCCAGCACCCGCTGGGGCGCATGTGACGCTCAGATGACCGCGGTCTGGGCTCTCAGCCAGGCGAGATAGGGCTCCGAGCCACCGTCCACCGGCAGTACCAGCACGGCCGGCGTGTCGTAGGTGTGATCGGCTTTGATGGCGGCGGTGACGGCAGCGGCGTGGCTCGACCTGGTCTTGACGATCATCACGACCTCGCTGTCGCGTTGCAGTTGCCCGTCCCACTCGTAGATCGACGTCATGTTGGGGATCATGTTCACGCATGCCGCGAGACGTCGCTTAACCAGCTTCTCGCCGGTTGCCGTCGCCGCTTCGATCGCGGGAAACGTGGTGTAGACGAGAACGAGCTTGTCGTTTTGCTCCATCTGAGCGAGCCTCCGCCGACTTTGCCTGGTGCCGCCATCCGGCGCCTTCACCGAAATCTATATCTCCTGAGGCCAGCTGCAGCACCCGCATGACACGCAAGCCCGCCAAGTTCGAAAAGATCGCTTTCGTCGCGAGCGACGGTTCCGAAGCACGCGAAGCGCTGATGCGGCTCGCGGAGCGCTACGGCAACGTGAAGCCCAAGGACGCCGACGCGATCGTCGCGCTCGGCGGCGATGGGCTGATGCTGCAGACCCTGCACCGGCATCTCAACGATCATATTCCGATCTACGGCATGAACCGCGGGTCGGTCGGGTTTCTCATGAACGAGTACCATGAGGACGACCTGATCGAGCGGCTGGACAAGGCCGAGGTCAGCACCGTTCATCCATTGTCGCTCAAGGCGTTCGACATCGCAGGCCGGCCGCATCAGGCGTTGGCGATCAACGAGGTGTCGCTGTTCCGCGAGACGTTCCAGGCCGCCAAGCTGCTCATTTCGGTGGACGGCACGGTGCGGCTGGAGGAACTCGTCTGCGACGGCGTGCTGGTGGCGACGCCCGCCGGCTCGACGGCGTACAATCTCTCGGCGCACGGGCCGATCCTGCCGATCAACGCGCAACTGCTGGCATTGACGCCGATCAGCCCGTTCCGGCCGCGACGCTGGCGCGGCGCGCTGCTGTCGCACAAGGCGCAGATCACGGTCGAGGTTCTGGAGCACGACAAGCGCCCCGTCAGCGCGGTGGCCGACCACGTCGAAATGCGCAAGGTGGTGCGCGTGGAAATCGAACAGGCGTCGCGGGTCGATCTCTACATGATGTTCGACCCCGGCCATAATCTGGACGAGCGCGTGCTGGCGGAGCAGTTCCGCTACTGAGATCTGCCGCCGCTCAGCCTTGCCAGTGCGTGACGATCTTCGAGAGATCGGGCCGTTCGCGCTCTTCCGGCTCTTCCGACTTCGTTCCCATGTAGATGAAGCCTGCCACGCGCTCGTTCTCCGCCAGGCCGAGTGCGGTGCGGATGGCGGGGCTGTAGGCGATCCATTCCGTGAGCCAGTTGGTGGCGAAACCGGACGCGTTGGCCGCGAGGCAAAGATTGTAGCAGGCAGCACCCGCCGAAAGCACCTGCTCCCATTCGGGTGCGCCGGGCTTGGGCACGATCCGCGAAACAACCGCGACGACGACAGGCGCGCGGCTGAAGCGATTGCGCTCCGTCTGAAGACGAAATTCCGACGGCGGCTCCTTCTCCTCGGCTTGGCAGGCCGCGGCGATCACCTTGCCGAATGATGCGCGGGCGTCGCCGGAGAAGACAACAAAGCGCCACGGTGACAATTTCTTGTGGTCGGGAACGCGGGTCGCGATCTTCAAGATCTGCTGCAGCTGATCGGGGCCCGGACCAGGCTCGACCAGTTTGTCGGGCTTGACGGAGCGGCGGCGGGCGAGCAAGTCCAAAGTCGCTTGATGCATCGACGAAAACCCGAATTTGTTGGGGAGACGTCTCGCTAGCGCAATTCATGATCTGATACAATGCGGCGGGCCGCACCTGCGTCGGCCTTCGCCACCCTGGGACATGTTCATGCTGGGCCGTTACCGACAGATTCTAGCCGCCGCCTGGGTGCTCGCGGCCTGCGCCATGCCGGCCTTTGGCCAGCAGCCCGCCGCCACGATCGTGATCGACGGTTCGGGCTCGATGGCTGGATGGCTGGATCGCGCCAAATCCAGCAAGATGGACATGGTGCGCGGCGCACTCGCCCCAGCACTTTCCAAATTCCCGGCGACGAGTTCGGTGGGCCTCGTCGCATTCGGCCATCGCCGCAAAGGCAACTGCACCGACGTCGAGGCAATCGTGGCGCCCGAGCCCGGAGGACTGGAGAAGACCCTGGCCGCGCTTCCGCAGATCGCGACCACGGGCAAAGGGCCATTGGTGCAGGCGTTGCGTCAGGCCGCGCAGGGCCTAGGCACCGGGCCCGCTCGCTCGATCATCCTGCTGCACGACGATGCCGACAACTGCAACCAGGACGCGTGCGCCGCCGCGACGGAGATCGCCAAGGGCAATCCCGGACTGCCGATCCACGTGATCACGCTCGGCGCCAAGCCGCAGACGCAGGCCGCCATGGCATGCGTCGCAAAGACGACGGGCGGAAAGCATCTGGAAGTGACGGACGATGCGCAGCTGGCCGCTGCGCTGAACGAGGTCCTGACGCTGACGCCACTCGCCGACGTGCCCGCGCCGACGCCGGCTGTGCGGCCGGGAGCCGGTCCAGTCGCGACGTTCTCGGGTCCCGGGCTCGTGCTGAGCGCCAGCCTCACGGCGGGCGGCGAGGCGGTTGCCGAACCGGTCCGCTGGATCGTCACCAAGGAGGGCGCGTCCGAGCCGCTCGCCGACGTGGTCGGCCCCACGTTCGTTCAAGCGGTGGACAATGGCCGCTACGCCGTAGCGGTGCAGCTGGGAGCCGCACAGGCCAAGCAGACCGTCGACGTCGCCGACGACATGCCGTTGAGCGTCAAGCTCGATCTCAATGCCGGGCGCCTGGCAATCGCCAAAGAGACGGGCGGCGGGCGCACGACAGTGGTCACGATCCATCGCGCAGGCGACAAGCGGACGCCGGTCTTCGTCGGTCGCGCGCCTGACGTGCCACTCGCGCTGCCGGCCGGCAACTATGAGGTGCAGATCGACGACGGCGCGACACACGCGGCGGAAGGCGTCTCGATTGCGGCCGGCGATGTTGCCAAACTGGGACGTGCGGCCGCTTCGGGCCGATTGGAGCTCGATGCCATCAGCGGCGACAGCGGCCCCGCCATCGAAGCGGTAACGTATGCGGTCGAGAGAGACGATCCCGACGCGCCGCAGGGACGCCGGGAGGTCGCACGATCGGCAGCGGCCCGGCCGGAATTCACGTTGCCGGCCGGCACCTACTACATCACGGCGCGCGCCAAACAGGTCGAGGCGCGCCAGCAGATCGCAATCTCCGCCGGCACGACGGTCAGGCAGACGATGGTGTTGGCTCTCGCGCGGCTCAGCCTGGCGGCGAAAAGCAACGCCTCATTGTCGCCCCAAGGACCGGCACTAAACTTTCGCGTCGTTCGCCTCGATGGCGGCGAGCGGGAGGTCGCACGATCCTCCGCGGCGGCGCCCGTTCTGACGCTGCCCGCCGGGCGCTATCGCATCGAGGCGACGCTTGGATCGGAAAACGCGCGCGCCGCGAACGAGGCGGATTTGCAGGCCGGCAAGGATGCGCATGTGACGCTGGACATCCCTGCAGGCCAGGTTCGGCTCGATCGCAGCGGCGATGGCAATGGCGCGATCGTGGAAGTGGCGGATCAGACGGGCCTGGTCGTCTGGCATGCGGGCGACGGCGAGACGGCGAGTGCCCTGCTGGCACCGGGACGCTACACGTACCGCGCGCCGGATGGCACGGAGAAGACGTTCGACGTGCGTAACGGCGAGCGGCAGACGCTGCGGCTGGAATAGAACCGAAGAGCGAGATGACCAGGACCAGACACAAGTGGCTGACCGTTGGGATTGCAGGGGCGATGGCCATGGTCGCCTTCGCAAACCCCTCCTTTGCACAGCAGGACACCATCGACGGCATCGGTTCTCCCGCAGCACCGGAAGCAGCTGCGCCAGACGCGGGCGCGCCGGGTGTTCCGGAGGCCGCGCCTCCGGCGTTTCCGGACGGCGTCGGCAACACGACCATCATTCCGCGCAGTGACGCGGCGCCGGCCGCTCAATCGGCTGGGCCTGCGGGGCCGGACCAGTTGCAGCTCGTGGCGCTGCTGACGGCGGACGGACAGAAGATCGACCAGGGCATCGTCTGGCGGATCTATGCGCCCTTGCCGGAAGCGGGCAAGGTGAAGCTCATCAGCACGCACGAGGAGGCCAGTCCCCGGCTGACGCTGAAGCCCGGCGAGTACGTCGTCAACGCCGCCTTCGGCCGGGCCTATCTGACGCGCAAGATCTCGCTGAAGGCCGGTGCCGGTGCGGTGGAGCAGTTCGTGCTCAACGCAGGCGGTCTACGCGTCACGGCCAAGATCGGCGACACGGGTGCGCCCGGAAACACGGTGCGTTTCAACATCTACTCGGATCGCGACCAGCAGGACAATCGCCGCACGATCATGCTGGGGGCCAAGCCCGGCGTGGTGGTGCGGCTCAAC
>JAKAXS010000433.1 GCA_021816505.1 Pseudomonadota bacterium | reverse complement strand
CAGCGGTGCATCGACTCCGGCACGGCCGATCAACTCCGGTGCCTCTGTCAGCGTACCCTCCCACTGCCCGCCGAACCACACCTGGCCTGCCGCATCGGATGCGATATGGCGGATGGACAGCTGATTCAGCTCGGGGGGCAAGTGGTGTAGGGCCTTCATCTCCCCCGTGCCTGCGTCGATGAACGCAAGCGAAGGCGCCATGGTGGAAATGTTGAGCTTCTCGCGCCCGCTCATCTCAATGCCGCCGTTGGCGACCGCGAGCGTCTTGCCGTCCGCAAGCAGGATCACCTCGTGCGGATCGATCCCGTGGGTTGCCATCTCGCCGATGCGCGCAAAGCGCGCCGTTTCGTAGACGCCGAGCAAACCGGCGCCGCTGTCGCTGTCGTTCTCCGTCGCATAAAGCAACCGCCCGTCGCGCGAGAAGACGCCATGGCCCGAGAACGTTCGATCCGGACGGGCGGCAAACACGGTCGGCTCGCCACGTCCCTGCGGATCGAATGCCACCGCGAACGCACCCGGGCGGCGCGAGAACGCGACGGCCCGTCCGCCTATGCGATCGACCGCGATGTCATGACCGCGATCCGACAGTGGGATCTCGCGCAGCACGCGCCCATCCATCGACAGGATGACCAGCGCATAGCGCCCGCCACTCAGCTGGCACGCCGACACGAAAGCTGCCGCGCCGTCTTCTCCCGCTACTCCGGCCAGCGCACGCGACCGCGCGCACAAAACGAGCGCTGATCCGAGCAGCAACGTGCGCCTGTCAATCGCCATCGAGTTCATTGAAACCTATGGACAGCTCTGCCGCGGGTGCCAGCTCCCGGCCAATCATATGCCGCAGCCCGTTGAGGTGAAACCGCATCTGCCGCACCACCGTGATGACAGGCGCCTGCTTGTCGATCTTCGAAACGTCGGCGGGCAAATCCGGCTTCGGGGGCACCTTCGGTGCATCGCGCACCAGGTTCACAAACGCGCGGTTCACCCAACCGCGCATCCAAGCCTTGTCCCCCGGCGTGTAGCTGGCGATGCCGAAGGCGTTGAAATACGATTGGAGCGCGTTCACGCCGGCGGCGAGATAGTCGATGCTCAAACCCGATCGTTCGAACGGCAGACGCGGCGTCTTCGCGACACCCAGCAACGTGTCGTAGCGCGGGCGGATCTGCCGTTCCGACACCAGCTGAAGACCCGTCAGCAACGCCCTGACGAGATCGCGCGCCGCATCCGCCGGTTCCGCGTAGACCTTGTTGTCCGATCCCGGAACGTACATCTGGTGCCGCCAGCCATTCGACGACTCCCAGGCAGTCACCAGATCCTTCGCCATGGCATCCAGATTTGCACCGATCGCCGCGGCGAACGCGCAGCGGTACGCGCTGTCTTCATCGGTCCCGGTGATGGGCTTTTTGTCATCGGTCAGGATCAGCTCCAGCGCATGCAGGCCCTGCACCGCCGCGCTTTGCCGGCCGAGTTCTCCCGGCTCCAACAGCTTCGGATCCTTCTTCGCCAGCAGCGGCGGCAGCTGGCGGAACAAGATGCCGCGCGTATCCGGCCAGAACGCGAACCGCTCCGTGCGACCGCCCTCGCCCATCGGGCCGAACCGAATGAATTCGACACCCGCCCAAGCCCGCACGGTTTCGGCAAACGCGTCGTTCGCCTGCTTCAGCGCGGCGGCCTTGCTGCTCTCGTTTGCCGCACAGATCGCATCGAGGCGCGTCTTCAGAACGCTCGTGGTCGCCGCAAGCTTGTCGACATGCGGGACGACATACTGATCGACGGTGTCATGCACCATCTGCGAGTGCGTCTTGGGCACCTCCGCGTGTGCCGAGGTGGAAACGCAAAGCGCCGCCGCGACAATCATCGCAGCGGCGCTTGCGAGCTCCCGTAACCTGACGGTCAGTGACCTTCCAGCTCGTTGGTGGGGTCGGCCTGCAGCTGACCGTAGTTCTGAATGCCGATCTGCTCCATCAGCTGCAGCTGGGTCTCGATGAAGTCGATGTGACCTTCCTCGTCCTTCAGCAGCTCCTCGAACAGCGCCATGGAGACGTAGTCCTTGTGCAGGCGGCAGATGTCGCGGCCCTTCGTATAGGTCTCGCGCGCGATGTACTCGCCCTTCAGGTCGCACTCGAACGCTTCCTTCAAGTTCTGCCCGATCATCAGCGGCGCAATGTGCTGCATGTTCGGCATGCCTTCCAGGAAGATGATGCGCGTGACGAGCTTGTCCGCATGCTGCATCTCCTCGATCGACTCCGCCCGCTCCTTCTTGGCAAGCTTGGTGAACCCCCAATCGTCGAACAGGCGATAGTGCAGCCAGTACTGGTTGACGGCGCCAAGCTCCAGCTTCAGGGCCTCGTTCAACATGTCGATGACTTCTTTTTTGCCCTTCATGGCACGGCCTTTCCCGCTGTCCGCAACTGTAAAAAATCGATGCGCACGGGCTCGGCTCTCCGGCATGCCCCTGCGGTTCATCAGTCCGGACGCATGATCTCAAAGCGACGCCCATCGCGCAACTCTTTTTAGAACTGCTCTAAACTAGAGGGGTGGAGATTGGTATTAGGCCGGTTCGCGGCGGCGGGAGGGGAGGGTGTCCGAAAGCTTATTCAGCGGACGGCGCGCGCTCTTCGGCTCGAACGAACGACGGTCGATTTTCTGCAGGCGCGTGCGAACCGTGGCGCAGGCACACGGGCAAACCAGGCCCTTCGCCTCCAGCTGCTCCATCTTCGCGTAGATGACTTCCACCGTGAGCGGAATACAGCCGCAGCAGTTTAACTTCTTGGAAAGATGACGATAAACGATGCCGGGCGTAGGCAAGGGTGCGTTCGGCTGGCTCATGATTTCGAGCAGCGCAGCCTCAATGTCATGATCGGAGATCACCGCACACGAGCAGACGATCATCGAACGCTCCTACCTCGATGCGGAACATCCGCACCCGCTTGTTTGCCGGACCACGCTCCGCGGCCACTGGCGTTTGCTTCGTTGAGCCTAACAAGCACTGGATAAGGCTTATTGAACCGCCCAAGGAAGATGACTCACCTACACATCTAGAGTGCGGCGGTCAAGATTTACAGGCTGCGTTAAACAATCGCTTTTAGCTGAGCCGGGGCTGGCTGAGGGATTGGCGCTTCCGAGGGGTGCTGGCGAGCGTGGCTTTGCGCGCGCTGGCCCCCTTGGACGGCTTGCCGCCGGACGTGGCGAGCCCTACTGGCTTCTTGCCCAGAGCCATCTCCAGCAGCGTATGCTGGTCCAAAACGCTGATGAATGCTTCCAGCGCATCGTCCAGGATCGCGTTGATGCCGGCAGCCCGCTCCTTGCTGTTGCTGGCCTTGGCTGCGGTATCGCCCTCGATCTCGATCGCCATCGATTCCATCGCGCGAACCACGTGGCCGATGCGGATATCGCCAGCCGGCTTGGCCAGCCTGACGCCGCCGTGCCGCCCGCGA
>JAKAXS010000432.1 GCA_021816505.1 Pseudomonadota bacterium | reverse complement strand
CGCTCGTCCGTCCGGAAAAGTTCTGACGGCTTGTCCCAAAACTTCGGAAGGTTTGCCCCATGACGTTAGTTGGGTGGCTCCAGATCCTTGTCTTCTGCGGGATCATCATCCTACTCGTGAAGCCGCTTGGCGGTTACATGACGCAGGTGTTCAACGGCGACAAGACGCTGTTGTCGCCGGTGCTCGGCCCGATCGAGCGCGGACTTTATCGCCTGGCCGGAACCAGCGAGAGTGAGGAGCAGCATTGGACGGTCTATACTGCCGCGCTGCTGGTCTTCAGCATCGCCGGTCTGTTTCTTCTTTACGCGATCCAGCGCTTGCAGGGCGGCCTGCCGTTCAACCCGGCGCAGTTGCCGGCCGTCCCGCCTGAACTCGCCTTCAACACCGCGGCGAGCTTCGTCGCCAATACGAACTGGCAGTCGTACGGCGGCGAAAGCACCATGTCGTATTTCACCCAGATGGTGGGACTGACGGTGCAGAACTTCGTGTCGGCCGCCAGCGGTATCGCCATTGCGGTCGCCTTGATCAGGGCGTTCTCCCGCCAGTCGGTGCAGACGCTCGGAAACTTCTGGGTCGATCTCGTACGCACGACGCTCTACGTCCTGCTGCCGATCTGCATCGTCGGCACGCTCGTGCTCGTCGGGCTTGGCGTGCCGCAGAACCTCAATGCCTACACGACCGTCACGGCACTCGAAGGTGCGCAGCAGATCATCGCGCAGGGCCCGGTCGCCTCGCAGATGATGATCAAGCACCTCGGCACGAACGGCGGCGGCTTCTTCAATGCCAATGCCGCACATCCGTTTGAAAGCCCGAGCGCGATCGTCAATCTCATTCACATGGTGTCGATCTTCGCCATCGGCGCGGCGCTGACCAATGTCTTTGGCAGAATGGTTGGCAACCAGAAGCAGGGTTGGGCGATATTCGCGGCCATGGGCGTCCTGTTCGTTGCCGGCGTTGCCGTCTGCTACTGGGCCGAAGCCGCGGGCAACCCGCTGGTGCATGCGCTTGGCGTGGAGGGCGGCAACCTCGAAGGCAAGGAAACGCGCTTCGGCATCGCGCTGTCCTCGCTGTTCGCCGTCATCACGACTGCCGCGTCGTGCGGCGCGGTCAACGCGATGCACGACAGCTTCATGGCGCTGGGCGGCATGATTGCCCTGATCAACATGATGCTGGGTGAAGTCGTCATCGGCGGCGTCGGCGCGGGCCTCTATGGCATGCTGCTGTTCGTGGTCGTGTCGATCTTCGTGGCTGGCCTCATGGTCGGCCGGACGCCCGAGTACCTCGGCAAGAAGATCGAGGCCAAGGAAGTCAAGATGGCCATGCTGGCCCTCCTGATCCTGCCGCTCAGCATGCTCGGCTTCACGGCGGTCGCCGTCGTGCTCGAGACGGGCGTGGCGTCGATGGCCAACGCCGGTCCGCACGGCTTCAGCGAGGCGCTCTATGCCTACGTGTCGGCCACGGCGAACAACGGCTCGGCGTTTGCGGGTCTGACGGCGAACACGCCCTGGTACAACATCACCTTGGGCCTGGCGATGCTGATCGGCCGGTTCCTCATGATCATCCCGGTGATGGCGATGGCGGGGGCGCTCGTCGCGAAGAAGGCTGCTCCCGCGTCCGCCGGCACGTTCCCGACGACAGGCCCGCTGTTCGTCGGTCTTCTGATCGGTGTGGTTCTGATCATGGGCGGGTTGGAATTCTTTCCGGCTCTCGCACTCGGCCCGATCGTCGAACATCTGGCGACCGTCGCCGGACAAACCTTCTAGTCGGTGACGCATCATGTCCACGCTACCGCACCATATCCGTCGTCTTGCTTCCTCTGCGGGAAGCGAGGCGACCAGGAAAAGCAAGCCGCCTAGGACTTCAAGTCTGATCCTGGCGATGACCTTGACGGTCTTGGCGGCTGCTCTGTTGGCACACGGCCTCAGCGCCTGGCCATCAGTCTGATTGACCTGATCACAGCGACTCAACGGTCGCGATGTTTTCTCACGAACTTGGAAGGTGGAGCCTCGTATGAGCCCGTCAAAATCCACGAGCATATTGGACGCTCGTATTCTCGTCCCGGCGATAGGAAACGCGTTCCGCAAACTGGATCCGCGGAGCCTGGCCAAAAACCCCGTCATGTTCGTCGTCGCGCTCGTCGCGGCGCTGACGACGGTGCTCCTTGTTCGCGATGCCATGAACGCGGGGTCCAACGTGGGCTTCTCGTTCCAGATCGTCTTATGGCTCTGGTTCACGGTGCTGTTTGCGAACTTTGCGGAGGCTGTCGCCGAAGGACGCGGCAAGGCGCAGGCCGACGCGCTTCGCCGGACGCGAACCGAGTCGCAGGCGAAACTGCTGACAGGTGACGACAAGAGCAACTTCAAGGTCGTGCCGGGCACGAGCCTCAAGGTCGGCGACATCGTCATCGTCGAGGCCGGCGATCTCATCCCGTCGGACGGTGAAGTGATCGAAGGCATCGCGTCGGTCAACGAGTCGGCGATCACCGGCGAGTCTGCGCCGGTTATCCGTGAGTCGGGCGGTGACCGCTCGGCGGTGACCGGCGGCACGCAGGTGTTGTCCGACTGGATCCGCGTCCGCATCACCGCGGCTGCCGGCAACACCTTCCTCGACCGCATGATCTCGCTGGTCGAAGGCGCCGAGCGCAAGAAGACACCCAACGAGATCGCGCTCAACATCCTGCTTGCGGGCATGACGCTGATCTTCTCCTTTGCCGTCGTGACCATCCCAAGCTTTGCTGCTTACGCAGGCGGCTCGGTCTCCGTCGTCATGCTGGTCGCGCTGTTCGTGTCGCTCATCCCCACGACGATCGGTGCGCTGCTGTCTGCCATCGGCATCGCCGGCATGGATCGCCTGGTGCGCTTCAATGTCCTGGCCATGTCGGGCCGTGCCGTCGAGGCGGCGGGCGACGTCGATACGCTGCTTCTCGACAAGACGGGCACGATCACGCTCGGCAACCGCCAGGCTGCGGAACTGCGGCCGGTCTCGGGCGTGACGGCGCAGGAACTGGCCGATGCCGCGCAGCTCGCGTCGTTGGCGGACGAGACACCGGAAGGCCGGTCGATCGTCGTCCTTGCCAAGGAGAAGTACGGCATCCGCGCCCGTGACATGCAAACGCTGCACGCGACATTCGTGCCGTTTACGGCGCAAAGCCGCATGAGCGGCGTCGACTTCGATGGCGTCTCGATCCGCAAGGGCGCGGTGGAATCGATCCTCAAGCTGGCTGAACAGTCCGGCGCCGACCGCTCGGGCACCGCCGTTCGCGAAGTCGAGGAGATATCCGGTGACATCGCAAAGGCTGGCGGAACACCGTTGGCCGTGGCCAAGGACGGCCGTCTGCTCGGCGTCGTCTACCTCAAGGATATCGTCAAAGGCGGAATCCGCGAGCGGTTCGCCGAGCTTCGCCGCATGGTCATTCGCACGGTGATGATCACCGGCGACAACC
>JAKAXS010000431.1 GCA_021816505.1 Pseudomonadota bacterium | reverse complement strand
TCAGATCCTCTGCACGCGCCGTGCCCGCGATGGTGCCGGTAAGGGCAAGGCAAGCGCCCACGACGCTTGCTTTCAGCAGCAGTCGCCTAGCGCCCGAGCCAATGTCCGCGCCCCACCGCATGAATGCTCCAAGGTTCACTCAGGATCTCCGGTCAGTATCCGATGGGTTCGAGCGACCGCGCCAGCCGGCATCATCAGGTCTTGGCTCGATCCAAAACGGATACTATAACATCCGCCAGATATCAAGGCTAACCCATGCGTGTCAGCAAGTCGTATAGTGAACTCATTGAATCGAGCGAGGCTTGAGGGCCGCAAGTAGCCTGATCGAAAGCCGAATTGGCGGAATGCTGCCGCGAAAGCGCCATGGCATGGCCGTACGCCTCAAGCCGTCGGCGGACAGAAAACGGGGAACAGCACGATGGTGATGAGCAGGCGATTTGGCGGCGGTGCGCTGTTCGCAGCGGCGGCCGCTCTGTTCGCCAACCCGCCGTCGGCCACAGCCCATCCCCACGTGTGGGTGGCTGTCGAAACGACGATCGCCTACGCCGACGGGAACGTGACGGGCCTGCAGCAACGCTGGACGTTCGACGACATGTATACGGCGATGGCGATCCAGGGCCTCGATAAGAATGGCGACGGCACATACGATCGCGCAGAGCTGACAGAACTCGCCCAGGTGAACATCGACGGCATCAAGCAGTTCGAATATTTCACCCATGCCAAGCTGAATGAAAGCCAGCTGAAGTTCGCCGAGCCGAAAGATTATTGGCTTGAGTACAAGGACAATGTGTTGACCCTCAACTTCATGCTGCCGCTCGAGCAGCCGCTCGCGGCCGACACGCCGGGCTTTGCATTCTCGGTCTACGACCCGAGCTACTTCATCGCCTTCGATTTCGCCAAGGGCACGCCGGTCAAGCTCGGCGCGGGCGCACCCGCCCATTGCGCGCTGGACATGGATCCGGCCGCCAGCGAGGAAGATGCGCAGAATCTGGCCAATGCTTTCACGAACGCGATGGGTACGCCCGGCGGCGCGTCTGTCTTGTCGCGTACCGTTCGCGTGAAATGCGCGAGGTCGTGATGCCGAATTCCTTCGATCGCATTTCGCAGGTTCTGTTCGCGACCTTGTTCGCATTCTTCGCGCTCCTTGCCGGCCCGGCGCTGGCGCAAGAGGCCGGTCAGCCACGTTCGCCGCTCGGCATCACGTTGCCGTCCCAAGCTCAGCAGAACCAGGCTCAGCAGAAGTCGATGCCCGGTGCGATCACCGCAGGAAGCGAAACACCGGCACCGCATGCGCAATCGTCATTCGGCGATCGTCTCTGGGCGTGGATGCTTGCCAAGCAGGCACAGTGGAAGCAGGGCATGAGCGCCGCCGTCCGCGACCTCAAGTCCGGTACGACGCTCTATCCGGCCTTCATCATTTGCGCGCTGGCCTTCGCCTATGGCCTGCTGCACGCCGCCGGTCCCGGACACGGCAAGGCGATCATCTCGTCCTACGTCCTCGCCAACGAACGCACGCTGAGGCGCGGCATCGTGCTGAGCTTCCTGTCCGCTTTGGTGCAGGCGTTGTCGGCCATCACGTTCGTCGGCGTTCTCGCCATCGTCCTGAAGGCGACCAGCATGACGATGCGGTCCACCGAGGCATGGGTGGAAACGCTGAGCTGGGCCTTCGTCGCGCTTGTGGGCGCCTGGCTGCTCTATCGCCAGATCCGCCTGTTGTGGCCCGCAACGCCAACAATCAATCATGACCACGGCAGCCACGCGCACAGTCACGATCACGCGCACACGCACGATCATGGGCCCAATTGCGGCTGCGGTCACGCGCACGCCCCGGATGCACGTCAGCTGGACGGCGAGCTGTCCGTAGCGAAGGCCGCGGCCATCGTTTTCGCCGTCGGCATCAGGCCGTGCACCGGCGCACTGGCGCTGCTGTTTCTCACGCTGACGCAGGGCGTGCTGTGGGTCGGCATCCTCGGCACGTTCGCGATGGCGCTGGGCACGGCGATCATGGTTTCGCTGCTGGCCTGCATGGCGATCGGCTCGCGCGAACTCGCCGCGCGCTACGCCGGCGAGGACTCGCCGTGGGGCTGGCGCCTCGAACGCGCCGCGGGCCTTACCGGCTCGTCCCTCATCCTTTTGATGGGCACGGTGTTCTTCATCGGCTCGTTGCAGCAATCGGCGCCGCTGTAGCCGCCGGAACTAGATCTTCCACCCCGAGTGGATCGCCGCGACGCCGCCTGTGAGATTGCGGAAGCTCACGCGTTCGAAGCCGGCATCACGTATCATTGATGCGAACACCTCCTGCTTGGGGAAGCGCCGGATGCTCTCGACGAGGTACCGGTAGGAGTCGGCGTCGCCCGCCGCCAGCTTGCCGAGCCGCGGGATCACCTCGAACGAGTGGAAATCGTACAGACGGTCGAGCATCGGCACGTCGACGTGGCTGAACTCCAGAACCAAGAGCCGTCCACCGATTTTCAATACGCGCATGGCCTCGCTCAGCGCCTTGTCGATGTGCGTCACGTTGCGAATGCCGAATGCAATGGTGTAGGCGTCGAACGTTCTGTCGTCGAACGGCAGAGTCTCGGCGTTGCCTTCGACACATGTGATGCGGCCATCGAGGCCCGCGTCCGCGACACGTCTCTTGCCGACTGCCAGCATCTCCGGACTGATGTCGCAGATCGTGGCCGTTGCGCCGCCGCCCGCGCCCTTCACGAAGCGCATCGCGACGTCGCCCGTGCCGCCCGCGACGTCGATCAGCCGGAACGGCTTGCCGTCGCGCGGCGCATCGATCATGGAAACGAAATCGTCCTTCCACAGCCGGTGCAGCCCGCCGGACATGAGGTCGTTCATCAGGTCGTAGCGCTCGGCGACCGAGGCGAACACGCGATTGACGAGCCCCTGGCGCTCCTCCTCGCGAACGTCGCGGAAACCGAATGTATTGGCTGTGGTCATGTGATCGTGTCGAACCATGTTGCTGCTGCGTGCGGGTTGGCGCTTCCTTAGCGCGAGGCGACCGCTACGGCTAGATTAACGACATCGTACCCGCAACGGCGCGCCTCGGCGAGGAGGTTCTAGCTACAGCAACTTGGACAGCTTCATCCGCTACCGGAGTTCAAGTTTGCCCGACTTTCTGCCGCCGAGCAGCGTTTTCGTCAGCTCATCGACCTTGTAAGTGCCGCCGCCCTTGGCGCCATCGTATTTTCCGGTCCCGCCGGTGTACGTGTAGACGGACTCCTCCAGGTGCGAGCCCTCTTCCCACGTGAGGAAGACTTTGCCGCCATCCTTGAATGCGCCCGTGCATGTCCCGCTGCTTTTCCAGCTTCCATCGGGCATGTACTCGTACTTCCCGACGCAATCCTCGGCGTTCTTCTGGACGGCCGCGTCGTCGGGAATGATGATGCATCGTCCCGCATAGTCGACCAGTTTGCGCCCCTTCCCCGGCTCGGA
>JAKAXS010000430.1 GCA_021816505.1 Pseudomonadota bacterium | reverse complement strand
CGCTAGCCGGCCTACGGTACCCTCATGTTCGAGATCAGTTGGAGCGAGCTGCTGATCCTCGCCGTGGTGACCCTCATTTTCGTGGGTCCCAAGGATCTGCCAAAGTTCCTGAGCACGATGGGGCGCTACGCCGGCATGGTCCGGCGGCAGGCGGCGGAATTCCGCGCGCAGTTCGATGAAGCGATGCGGCAGGCCGAACTCGACGCGCTGAAGAAAGAGGTCGACGACGTTCGTAGCGACATTCAGAACAGCGTGAATGGCGTGCCGGCTGCGAAGACGCCCGCGCCGCCGCAGCAAGGGTCGCGGTCGGAGGCGATGGGGCTGCAACCCGAAGTGCCGGCCGCCGTCGAGCTACAGCCCACGATGCCGCTCGGACGCTCCGCCGACGAGATCAAAAGCATTGCCCAGTCCGACAGCGCCGGGACGGACGCCGATATGCAGTCCTCCGGAAATCAACCTGACGCCGAACCGGCCTCACGCGACGGCGACAAGCCTTCGGACAAGACGGGGGCTTGAGGCATGGAGCAGATCGGCAAGTCAAAAGACGGCCAGGACGACATCGACGCGTCGAAGGCGCCGCTGCTGGATCACCTGATCGAGTTGCGGACGCGTCTGCTCTGGGCGATCGGCGCGTTTCTCGTGATGTTCCTTCTGTGCTTCATGTTCGCCGGCCGCATCTACGACATCCTGGTCTGGCCGTATGCCTGGGCATCGGGCAACAACCATGTGCGGCTGATCGCGACGCACTTCCTCGAACAGGTGTTCACGCAGCTGAAGCTCGCCATGTTCGGCGCGGCGTTCCTGTCGTTCCCCGTGATCGCCACGCAGATCTACAAGTTCGTGGCACCGGGTTTGTACAAGAACGAGCGGCGGGCGTTTCTGCCGTATCTCGTCGCGACGCCGGTGTTCTTCCTGCTGGGTGCGGCGGTCGTCTACTTCATGGCGATGCCCGTGCTGATCAAGTACTCGCTGGGCCTGGCGAGCGCGACCAGCAGCGGCGGCGTGGCCACGATCGAGATCCTGCCGAAGGTGAGCGAATATCTGTCGCTGATCATGACGCTGATCTTCGGCTTCGGCATCTGCTTCCAGCTGCCGGTGATCCTGACACTGCTGGCCCGCTCGGGCATCGTCACGGCGGACACGCTGCGCGGCTTCCGCCGCTATGCCATCGTCGCGATTTTCGCCGTGGCGGCCGTGCTGACCCCGCCCGACGCGATCTCGATGATCATCATGGCGCTGCCGACGGTGCTGCTCTACGAGCTGTCGATCCTCGCCGTGGTGCGCGTCGAGAAGCAGCACGCCGCCAAAGCCGCGGCGGACGCGGCGACTTAGAGCGACGTGTTCAGCGGCTTAAGCTTGGACCGGTCGATCTGGCGCTCGGCGTGCCAGAGATCATAACCGCTTTGCATGTTCAGCCACGATGCTGCCGACGTCTCGAATATCGTGCCGAGGCGAACGGCCATCGTTGGCGTCACGGGCTGCCGCTCGGAGAGGAGATCGTACAGTGCCTGGCGAGAGATCCCGAGCGCACGAGCCAGCTCAGTCTTCGACGAGGGAATAGCCGGAAGGACAATCTCGCGCAGAAAAGCGCCCGGGTGGGTTGGGCAGCGGTCTGGATTTCTCTTCGGTAACGAGGACATGCGGAACCTGCTCAATGGTAGTCTTCGAAATCCACGTCGATCGCGTCTGCGCCGTCAAAAGCGAAAGTTATGCGCCAATTCGCTGAGATCGAGACCGCGAAGCGACCCCGGTAGTTGCCTGACAGCTGATGGAAGCCCAGGCCGGGGAGATTGAGGTCCTGTGGCTGCGTTGCTGCATCGAGGCGGTCCAGTATCATGGTGATCCGGGCCACCCGATCTTGCGGCAGCCGTGCAGGGTCGTTGCGCTCCCAAAGCCGCTTCAATGATCGACTGCGAAAGGACAAGATCACTGAAAGCTCGTCAGGCAGCGGCAACTGGTAGACTGTCATCTATTTTCGACGATATGTCAAGCATCGCTTGACAGTGGACGTGGGCGTTTCAAGGCTGTAGGACAGGCAAAAATCTAACGGGGTTGAGCCGTGTTCGATATCAAGTGGATCAGGGACAATGCGGACGCATTCGACGCGGGGCTGAAGCGGCGCGGGCTGGAGCCTCTGTCGGCGGGGCTGATCGCGGTCGACGAGCAGCGGCGCGCGAACCTCACGCGGCTGCAGGATGCGCAGTCGCGGCGCAATGCGGCATCGAAGGAGATCGGCAAGGCCAAGGGCGCCAAGGACGAGGCGACGGCTTCCAGGCTGATGGCGGAAGTCGCCGAGTTGAAGGACGCGATCGCCAAGGGCGAGGAAGACGAGCGGCGTCTGGACGAGGAACTGCGCGCGGCGTTGGCGGTCATTCCCAACACGCCGCGCGACGATGTTCCCGAGGGCGCGGACGAGACCGGCAACGTGGAAGTGCGCAAGGTCGGCACGCCGAAGGCGTTCGACTTCGCGCCGAAGCAGCACTTCGAGCTGGGCGAAGCGTTGGGCCTGATGGATTTCGAGACGGCCGGCAAGGTGTCGGGCGCGCGCTTCGTATTCACAAAGGGCGCGATTGCTCGCCTGGAGCGGGCGATCGGTTCGTTCATGCTCGACATGCACACGGGCGAGTTTGGCTACACGGAGGTCAATCCACCGTTGCTGGTCCGACGCGCGAGCGCGTACGGCACGGGGAATCTCCCAAAGTTCGAGGACGACTTATTTCAGACTGCAAGACGTCTTTCGGCTGAAGAGATCACGAGCGAAGCGCAGAATTTGAAGGAAATGCTCAAGAACAGTCCTCCCCTGAGTGACGACGACGATTTCGCTGCCATGCAGATTTTGGCGCGTGTCGGGATGGCGCGTGTGGTGGGCAATATGTTTGAAGAATCGCATTTTTTGATCCCGACAGCCGAAGTCTCGCTCACCAATATGGTTCGCGAGAGCATCGTCGAGGATACCCAGCTGCCCATGCGGATGACGGCGTGGACGCCGTGCTTCCGCTCGGAAGCCGGAGCCGCCGGCCGGGATACGCGCGGCATGATCCGCCAGCATCAGTTCTCGAAGGTGGAGCTGGTGTCGATCACGACGCCGGAGGACAGCCTTGCCGAGCACGAGCGCATGGTGTCGTGCGCCGAGACGATCCTGAAGAAGCTCGACCTGCCGTTCCGCACGATGCTGTTGTGCACGGGCGACATGGGGTTCGCCTCGCAGAAGACGTACGACATTGAGGTCTGGCTGCCGGGGCAGGATGCCTATCGCGAGATTTCGAGCTGCTCGGTCTGCGGCGACTTCCAGGCGCGGCGCATGAATGCGCGCTTCCGCGCCAAGGGCGGCAAGGACGTGCGGTTCGTGCATACGCTCAACGGTTCGGGCCTGGCGGTCGGGCGCACGCTGGTGGCGGTGCTGGAGAATTACCAGCAGGCCGACGGCAGTGTCATCGTTCCGGAGGCTTTGGCGCCCTACATGGGCGGGCTAG
>JAKAXS010000429.1 GCA_021816505.1 Pseudomonadota bacterium | reverse complement strand
TCCGCGTACCTCGACCCTCGGGCGCCACTCAACGCACCCGAAGTTCAGGCGGACGGTATTGGGATTCTGTCTCAGCTCCTAGGGTCGGCCGACGGCAGCCGCGCCGTCGCCCAGCGCGCCGCGAAAGCGTCGGGCCTGAGCCCCGATGCGATCAAGGCCATGCTCCCCTCGATCGCGGCCGTCGTCATGGGGTCGCTGAACAACCGGACCCAGGCCGCGTTCGGCGATATCCTGAAAATACCCGGACTGGACGAGATCGCACGGGAAGCACGAGACGATATCGGCGGCGGCGGCCAGCTCGCGCCGCCACAGTACGGCAGCCCGTTGCCGCTTCCCGGCGAGCCACCGCGCCGCTACAGCCCATCACCCAACCCCGACTGGACGAGCAGCGTCGGCCGCGACGAGCCGGCGACGCCGCGCGCGCCAACGCCCTCGCCTACGCAAAACCCCGCTCCCACAGGCGCGGGAATGCGCCAACAGCGGCCGTTGCCCATTCCCAGCGACGATGTTCCCGGCATGGGCCGCCACGCCGACAATCCCTATGGCGATCTGTCCGACATTCTCCGCCGCGGTGGCTTCCGTTTGCCGGGCGGCTTCCGCATCCCTGGCGGACAACAGACGGGCGGCGGCGCGCGCCCGGCCGGCCCCGGTGTACCAGACACCACGACGGCGGGGGGTGGCGGCGACTTCCTGAGCAACATCATCCGCAACGTCCTGGGCAGCGTGCTGGGCGGCGGCACCGGTCGCGGCGGCGGCATCCTGTCGTGGATCATCCGCTTCGTCATCATGCGCTACGGCGCCAAGATCCTTCAGTCGATCCTGCGCCGCGTTCTAGGCCGCTAGGCTGCGCTAGTTCGCGCCCCACAAACGAAGACGGCCGGAGCGTGGGCACAGCTCCGGCCGTCGACATGCTCTAGAGAGAGATAGAGAGAAATCTATTCCATCGGACGAACGCTTAGCGACAGGCACGCGCTTCCACGTTGCATTCCCAGCCGCTGGGCGAATTCTTGCAGCTCATCTTCTTGCTGCCCGCCTTGCTCCAGCGCGCCCAGTTCGAGCCGTACTCGAAGTCCGTAAAGCTGGACCACGAATTGATTGCGTCCTTTTCAGCCTTGGCCCGTGTCGGCTGCGGGGTGCTGCTGCCGTAGTGCCAATGGTCTGCCATGCAGGTTAGGCCGCGTTCCTTGCGCCAATCGTGCGCAGAGGCAAATCCCGTCTCGTCCGCCATGGCCGTGGACGCGGTGCTTGCGGTTGATAGCGCAACAATGAGTGCACTGACCGCTAAAGATCTGATTCTCATAACTCGTGGCCCCTTTCCCGACTCGACGCCGGGGCGGACTTTGCCAGATTCCGAGTGTTAGCAAAGTCGGCTTGCAGCGCGCGTCCCCAGAATCGTGAACGGCGCTGCAATCCCACCACACGCAGCCAACGGACCTTTCAGGTTGCGTCTACTTTACCGCCACGACCGCAATTTCCACCAACATGCGCGGATCGACGAGCTTGGCTTCGACGCACGCGCGCACCGGCGCATCCTTGCCGCCGACCCAGGCGATCCAGGCCTCGTTCATCGCTTCGCGCAGGCGGATGTCGGAGAGCCAGATGGTGGCCGACACGATGTTGGCGCGCGTCGTGCCGCAGAGCGCCAGCAGCCGGTCGATCTCGCCCAGCACTTCCTCGGTCTGGCCCTTCACATCGCGCGACAGATCGGCAGGAACGACGCCGGCCGTGTAGACAGTACCGTTGGCCTCGACGACCTTGGAGTAGACGCTCGAGCTTTCGTGACGCGTGATCGACATTGGGATTGGGCTCCAGAATTAGGCGTAATTGTCGGGCGCCGTCATAGCAGCCCGACGCCGTAACGCAACCGTGCGCGGCTCAGTTTGGTGACGTTTGCGCCTCCGGCGCCGGCTCGCCCGGATTCGCGGGGGGCGGTCCATTCGTGGCAGGCGCATCCGGCACAGGCTCCGCGGCAACAGGAGCAGCCTCGACCGGCGCCGATACTGCCGCCGCGCCGACCTGATCCAGAGGCGGAACGTCCTCGGGCTTCTTTGCGGCGACGCCCGTCTCGAACAGCACGCGTCCCTCCGTGCTGAGGCCCTTCAGCGTGCTCGACCCGTCGCGCCACACCGACACCATGGCCGACAGCTTCTTACTGCGCACGAGGGCTTCGAGATCGAGGCCCTTCCCCTCGGGCACGAAGAACCGTTCGAGCCCATACGTCACCCGCAGCTCGCCGGGTTCGGCGGTGGTGGCGCCACCGACGACGTGCTGGATTTTCCCCTTGATGACGATGCCGCCTGGAACGTCGCTCACCATGGGACTGTAGAGACTGTGGCGGGCGTAGTGCCAGTTGCCGTCGGCTCCCTTCACGACCGTCACAAAGACGTCTTGCCCGACCTTCGCTTCGGAGCCGTAGTACTCCTTCACTGTCGAGATGGGATAGCCGAGGATCACGTAGTCGCCCTGAAACAAACTGCGCGGATCGACAGGAACGACTTCGAGAACGACATCGCTGCCGTTGCGCACGCGCTGCTCGCGCTCCCACACGAAATAGCCGAGCGCTGCCAGCTGCAGCGCCGCGACGACCGAAACTGCCAGCGTGCGATTGCGAAATGGCCCGATCATGCCAGCGCCTCCATATCTTTCTGGCGCGCGTGAAGACGGTACGCGACGACCGCGAGCGCCGCGACCAGAAGCGCCGCCGACAGGAAGAACGCCGACGTCGACAGCAGCGACCCGATGGTCTTGAAGTAGAGGCCGAGGATCTCGATCGAGAACGCAACGTAGCCGATCCACACGATGCTCTGGTTGTGTGTGCGCAGACCCCACACGACAGCCCCGATGGCCAATGCCAGCGTAAAGATGGCGATCGGCACGAGCCCGCTCATGTACGGCTCCGCGCCGTAGCCCGGCACGTTGTTGAGGAATTGCATTGAAAACAGCCCCGAGAACGCGACCATCGACCCGTAGCCCAGAAGCGCGGGGGAGATCTTATGCAGCGCTGGCACGGCGCGCTCGCCGAACACGCCCAGCACCGCCACCGCAAGCCCCACCTGAATGAGCGTCCACCCGCCTTCGACAAATCCTGCGCCGGACCCCACGAGCAGGTTGTTGTTCAACAGCGCCGCGTGAATGACGAACGCCGTCAGCGCGAGGCCGGAGAGATGCACCCCCGGCCACCACCGCTGCGCGTAGAACGCGGCGGTCACCGCAGCCCAGCCTATCAACGCTTCCCAATAAACCTTGTTGGAGATCGCGAACTCCCATCCGCCCCACAGCACGACCAGGATCATGGCAAGCGCCAGCGCCGCGTTCGAGCGGGCGAGTGCACCGGCCAACAGCGCCCCGGCTGCCCACATCGCGACCGCGTGCGGCGGATACCCGCCCAGGTGATACATTTGCCCGATGAGCATGATGCTGGCGCCGAACGCCGCGACACCCGCCAGAACGGCGGCGTGCCCGAACGCATCGTAAGATCGGA
>JAKAXS010000023.1 GCA_021816505.1 Pseudomonadota bacterium | reverse complement strand
GCTGAGCATATCTTGGACCTGGATAAACCGGCACGACCCAACGGGTGGTGCACGTCCTTTCAGTACTGTCTCTGCTTGTCGCCGCCCTAGTTATGCTCTGCACGAGCATTGCGAGTACGTTGTTAATCTAGGTGATAACGCCGGTCCCTACTAGGGGTTCGCAAAAATAATCCGGGCGCCTGCCGGCGCGCGGATCCCTGCCGTGCTTCAGGCCGGTCCCGGTTACGCGGACGCCTTGCTGCGCCGATCCCAAACGGCCTCGCGGGCCGCCGCCTCAGCCAATCGCGAGCCGTAAAGCTGGGGCAACTCGGCTTTGAAGTTCGTGTAGACGCGCCACAGGACGCCTTCGTGCTTCGAATTGATGAGCTTGTGGCGAAACGCCTGGATGTTGCGCCAGGCGCGCGCATCGCCGCCGGCCGGCAGTTGGATATTGCGCGCGATCATCTGCCTCGTCACCAACTGGGACGCGTGATCGGTCGAATAACCCGACGACACCAGCACATCGATGACCGCGGAAACCTTCGCCAGCAGTTCGTCGCTGCATTCGGCTTCACCGCGGCGACGTTCCACCTGCTGGGGCGCGCGTCCGCTGGCATCGAGCTGTTCGATGACGTCGAGCAGTGGGAACGCGAGAGCGTCGCCCCGTCCCTGGTCGATCAGATAGTGGCCGATGAGATCGAGATACTGGTGCAGGAGCGCGGGCTTCGCCGAAGCGTCAGCGCATGCAATCGCAGACGCCATCGCCTCGATTTTGATCAGCGTCTCTTCCGGCGATGTCGTCATGGTGCCCGCGCGTGTGATCCGTTCACAGCAGTTTCGTTGCTGCGCTTTAACAATTCGCTAAACGCAATTCAGCCGCTAGATGCGGCCGGGTTTCACGCGCACACCAGGTGCCGGCCGCTCCAGCAGAACTTCGCGGCGGAAGCGGTACAGCTTCGCGGGGCGACCTCCGGTTCTGGTCTTCACCTCGCCAGTCGGCTCCACCAGCCCCGCACTTTCGACGAGGCGGCGGAAGTTCTGCTTGTGGAGGTGAGGCCCCAGAATGGCCTCGACCGTCTTCTGCAGTTCGTAGAGCGTGAATTCGTCGGGCATCAGCTCGAAGATGACCGGACGATATTTGATCTTGGCGCGTACGCGGCCGATGGCGGTTGCCAGGATGCGGCGATGATCGAAGCGCATCGGCGCGCCAAGCCGCGGACGCGGCGCCCAGGCGACGGCGGCCTCGCGGCCGTCGCGGCGCGCTTCCTCGACGAGACCGGCGTCGTACAGCAGCTCGTAGCGATCGAGCACCTTCTCTTCGTCCCACGTGCCGCCGTCGATACCGAAGCACATGCGCGCGCGATCTTCGCGCGATACCGGACGAACCGGCGTCGAGCGTGACGGCGGGCGTTGCGCCCATTCACGCAGGCGCGGCTCGATTTCTTTTTGCAGGATTTCCGGGCGGCCGCGGCGCCAGTCTTCCCACGGGAAGTAGTGGTACCAGCTGCGCCACGTGCCGCGCTGCAATTCCTGCGTCTGCGACGCCTCGCTGAGGGCCAGGTAGCCGATCGAGACGATGTGCGGGCTCTCGTCGCCCGCTTCGGCGTGGCGGCCGCGGTCGCCGAAAGTATAGAGCTGCTCGACGTACCCCAGGTCCAAGCCCGTCTGCTCGGTCACCCAGGTTCGCAGGCCGCCTTCCAGCGTCCGGTGCTGGACGGGCGAGAATGGGCCGAACGGCAAGCCGTCGACAGCACCCTCCGTCTCGTCGCGCACGATCAGGGCCATCGGCTCGTCGGCGTTCACTGCGACGATCGCCGCATTGAGGCCGATTTCGACGCTAGCCGGCTCGGCTCTTGGCGAAATAGCGTGGTCCTCCGGGATGGAAAGCCCGGGAGACCGTTTCAGTCCCGCGTTCGCAATCATCTCTCGTTCCCCATGGCGCCGCAGCACTGAGGACAGCGATCATGGCCATTTTTTGATTTTGGTTGCAGATCGGCCCAGTTATCGCCTCGAACTAAGGTCGACAAATCTTGCGAGGAAATCCTTTTGCGTCAGATCGGGCGCCGCCGGCTCCAACCGGTCGAGGCGCGCGGCGAGCGCGGGAGGCAGACGCTCGTCATGCGAAAAATAGATGTGCGCTTCGTCCTCGGCGAAACCGGCCAGGCGTGTCGCCTCGTAATAGGCGGCGATCCGATCGGCGTGCTTGATCGCTCCGGCGATGTCTTCCGGCAATGGCACCGGCACTGAGAACCGGCGGTAGATCGCGTCGAGCAGACGTAACTCGAACGCCTTGTAATCGAGGCCGATCGCCGTCTTGAACGGGCTGATCAAATCTCCGATGACGTACTCCGCCGCATCGTGCAGCAGGGCCGCGAGGCGATATTCGGTGCGCCATTGCGGATGCAGGGCGTGGCAGATGTCTTCCACGATCAAGACATGCTGGGCGACGGAGAACGCATGATCGCCGACGGTCTGGCCGTTCCAGCGAGCGACGCGGGCGAGGCCGTGGGCGATATCCTCGATGGCAATGTCTTCAGGCGATGGATCGAGCAAATCGAGACGGCGACCCGATAGCATGCGCTGCCACGCGCGCGATGGCGTTGCGTTCGTCATGATGCGGAAGCGTCACCCGCCTGGGGACGTTTGAATGCGCGCTGCAGCTTTGCGCAGGCGGCGTGGCGTGGACAGCCGATGACGTGATCGTTGACCATGCCGCTCGCCTGCATGAAGGCATACATCGTCGTCGGCCCGACGAAGCGGAAGCCTTCCTTCTTGAGCGCTTTGGAGATGCGCTTCGACAGTTCCGTTTCCGCCGGGAGCTGCTTCATCGTCGTGTAGGCGGCACCCGCAGAGGGTTTCTCGATGAAGCTCCACAGAAAGGCGGCGAGCGTCGTCTTCTTGCGCAGTTCAAGGTAGGCTTTCGCGTTGTCGATGGTCGCTTCGATCTTCAAGCGGTTGCGGACGATGCCGGCATCCGCCATCAGGCGATCGATGTCCTTCTGGGTGTAGCGCGCGATTTTCGCCGCATCGAAGTTGTGAAAGGCGCGGCGAAAGTTGTCGCGCTTGCGCAGGATCGTCAGCCACGACAGGCCGGCCTGGAAGCCTTCCAGCACCAGCTTCTCGAACAGGTCGCGATCATCGCCTTTCGGCACGCCCCATTCCTCGTCGTGGTAGCGCGTGTAGAGCGGATCGTTGAGACCCGGCCATGTGCAGCCTTCCGGCTGTTCCTTGAGGGCTACGCTCTTCATGAGGGTTGCGCCGCCGCGTCGCGCGCCGGCTCCAGCTCGAACGTGGCGAAGGCGGGCTTACGCAGCGCAATCGGCACCGAGCCCGCGGTCAGGCTCACGCCCTTTGCATTGAACTCGGCCGCCCGGTCGAGACGCACCAGCGCCAGGCCGTCACGGCCCGCCGTCGAGCCAAGCGTGCCGATGACGACATCGCCCGCCGTGACGTCCGTGCCGCTTGCGGGCAGGTCGCCGTCGCCCGTCACCGGCACGATGCGTTTGCGCGCCGTGCCGCGATGCTGCATGCGCGACACGATCTCCTGGCCGACGTAGCAGCCCTTGGTGAACGAGACGCCGTGCAGCTGATCGAACAGCGCTTCGTGCGGGAAGGTGTCGCCGAACGCGTAGTCGCGTCCGCCTTCCGGCACACCCAGCGCAATGCGGTGCGCATGATAGGCCTGCTCGCCTGCCGACTGACCTGTGGTGACGGGCGTGTCCTCGGCGGGGCTGATGGCGCGCCACCGCATCTGTGGCAGACGCGGATCGCGATAGAAATGTACGCCGTCCGCCGCGCGGGGATCGACGTCGTCCCAGTAGGCGCGCACCGCCAATGCATCGGACCTGTCGGCGATATCGGCTTTCGACCGTAATCGATAGATGGTGAGGCGTTTGGCGAGATCGGCCGCCTTGTCACGGGCCACGTCGATCAGAAAACCGTCGTCGGTGCGCAGCACGAAGAAATCGAACTGAATTTTTCCCTGCGGTGTCAGCAAACCCGCATAGGTTGCGTGGCCGGACTGGGCCGGCACGTCGTTGGTGATCAGGCCCTGCAGCAGTTTCTCGGCATCCGCGCCTGAGACGCCGACCACGCCGCGATCCGATAAAATGGCAAAGGGCTGGGCCACCGGGCACCTTTTGGTTCGTCCGCAACGCCCGTTAGGTATGCGGCCTGCGCGGCAATGGCAAGCGGGCGCATCTTGCCGTGGCCGCCGCTCTGACCCATACATCGCGCAAACGGCGAGCAAAGGCTGAGCGATGGCTGATACGTACGATCTGGTGCTCAAAGGCGGCACGGTGGTGAATCACGACGGCGCGGGACAGCACGACATCGGCGTGCGCGGTGGGCGGATCGTGGCGATCGGAGGGATCGCGGAGGGGCAAGCGGCCGAGACGATCGATGCCAAGGGGCTGCACATCCTGCCGGGCGTGGTGGACAGTCAGGTGCATTTCCGCGAGCCGGGGCTGGAGCACAAGGAAGATCTGGAGAGCGGCAGCCGCGGCGCGGTGATGGGCGGCGTCACGGCCGTGTTCGAAATGCCGAACACCAAGCCGCTGACCACCACCGTCGAAACGCTGGCGGACAAGGTATCGCGTGCACATCACCGCATGTTCTGCGACTTTGCCTTCTACGTCGGCGGCACGCGCGAGAACGTGGACGACATTCCGCAGTTGGAACGGCTGCCGGCCTCGGCCGGCATCAAGGTCTTCATGGGCTCGTCGACCGGCAATCTGCTGGTCGAGGACGATCCTTCGCTGGACCGCATTATCGCCAAGCTCAGCCGGCGCGCCGCGTTTCATGCCGAGGACGAGATGCGCCTCAACGCGCGCAAGGGCGAGCGCATTCCGGGCAATCCGGCCTCGCACTACGTCTGGCGCGATGAGGAGGCGGCCCTGCTCGCCACCAAGCGGCTGGTGGGGCTGGCCGAGAAACACGGGCGGCGCGTGCATGTGCTGCACATCTCGACGGCCGCGGAGATGGCCTATCTCGCCGACCACAAGGACTGGGCCAGCGTGGAGGTGACGCCGCATCACCTGACGCTGGTGGCACCGGACTGCTACGAGCGGCTCGGCACCTATGCGCAGATGAACCCGCCGGTGCGCGATGCACGCCATCGCGATGCGATCTGGGCGGCGCTGGCGAACGGCGTGGTGGACGTGCTGGGCTCCGATCACGCGCCGCACACGCGCGAGGAGAAGGATCACCCGTATCCGGAGTCACATTCCGGGATGACCGGCGTGCAGACGCTGGTGCCGATCATGCTGGATCACGTCAACGCGGGACGACTGTCGCTGCAGCGGTTCGTCGACCTGACGAGCCATGGCCCGCAGCGGCTGTTCGGCATGCGCGGCAAGGGGCGCATCGCCGTCGGCTACGATGCGGACTTCACGGTCGTCGACATGAAGCGGGCGGAGACGATCGACAATGGGTGGATCGAGAGCCGCGCGAGATGGACGCCGTATCACGGCACGCGTGTCACCGGCTGGCCGGTCGGCACATTCGTGCGCGGCCATCGCGTGATGTGGCAGGGGGAACTCGCACGCCCCGCCATCGGCGAGGCCGTGCGATTTTTCGCTTAAAACCTCTCCCCGCAACATTGACGGGGAGAGGGTGGACTGCGGAGCGCGGTGGCTCGGTCAGCCCTGCGTGTCGGACTTCTTCGCCTTGACGCCGGCTACGTTGCCCTTCTTGCCCAGGCTGCGAAGCACGTGAACGGTCGTACCCGTACCGACGATGCTGGCGAGATGCACCACGTGGCCGTTGTGCATGCGGATGCAGCCCGACGAGGCAGCGGTGCCGATCGAGTTTGCATCGTTGGTGCCGTGGATGCGGTAGAGCGTGCTGCCGAGGTAGATCGCCTTGGCGCCCAGCGGGTTATAGATACCGCCGGTCATCTTCATGGGCAGGTGCGGCTTGCGCTGGCGCATTTCGGCGGGCGGCGTCCAATCCGGCCAGCTGGCAATGCGCGAAACCTTCTGCGTGCCGCTCCAGGTGAAGCCCTGCTTGCCGACCGTGATCGGGTAGACGTACGCCGTGCCGCCGCCCTTGACGTAGTACAGCTTGCGGCCCGCGGTATCGATCACGACCGAGCCTGCCGCGTAGCCGGCGAACGAAACGGTCTTGGGCGACATCGGCGAGATGCTCGGCTTGGGGCCGCCGCTGGCGAGCGCGACGGCGCGCTTCAACTGCGGCTCACTGGTCTCGAGCGAGGGATCGAATGCGCCAAGGCCGCTCGGCGGCTGCAGTTTCTTGGCGACGGTCTTCGACTTCTTGATCTGGCCGCTCTCGCCCCACATGCCCCATGGGTTGAGATCCTGAGCGAAGGCCGGTGTCGTCAATCCGACGCTGGCCACGAGCGCTAGCAGCGCGATACGCATATTCATGATCATGGTCCTTTTTGATCCCTCGTCCGTTCATGCGCGAAACGCGCGACGACCACAGACGGTTCAGGCTCGGCAGCGGCTCCGACAGGCGGTCCGCAGCGCACCATGCAAAGTTACATAGCAGACTGCGGCTGTCGCGCGAAACCATTCAGTTGGGACAAGAAAACGGTCACAATGTCGCGAGGTTAGCAGCGCAGCAATCATGAGCCTTTCTTGAACGCGTGCCAGAGCCCGTCCGCACCGATCGTAAGTCTCCACCACGTCCACTTTTTTTGCGCCATCATCGCCTTGGCCTCCGCCGGAGGCACGAGCCGCATGAGGTCGACCTGTTGTGCCGGATTGAGATTCGAAAGGTCCAGCTCCGCCAGGTACGGCCACACATAGACGGCGTTGTTCTCAGGATCCTTGCCGCGCGCCACCTCGGCGGGACCGACGGCCAGAAGATCTGCCAGAACGGCCAGGATTTCGCGACCTTCGCCGTCCGCGGAGATTTTCTTCCAATAGGCGACGGGATCGTCGACGGGTTCATCGGCGATGTCGGCTTTCAGCTCTCCCAGGTCGAAGGCGATCTTGAGCTCGTTGATGTCGCCTGCATGTGTGGCCGTCAGAATGGCCTGGCGCATGTCTTCGGCCGCCGGCGGCAATTGCGCCGTGATCGGCCAGCTCGCGCTCGGTGGCGGCTTCGTGCCTGAAGAGGGCTTTGTCTGTGCCATCGCGTCGAGCGACGATCCCGCGCAATAGACAATGGCGGCGAGCAGCATTAGGTATGTTGCCCAGGGCGGCAACGGGCGCGCGGGCAGCAACAAGCGCCACGACGCCAGGAGGGAGCACGGGTGCGAGGCGGCACAGGGCAGGCACGTGACAAACGCTTGAAGCCGCTTTGCAGAGTGCATCTAAGATCCTTCCAACCTTGCCGACATTCGGCGGTCGCTCGCAGTAGGCACGAAACGCCTCGTCTCGCAGCGGGGGCGACGTGCAGCTGATCCCCAACCTACTCATAATTCCGACGGGCCTCGTCATCGGTGTCCTTGTCGCGGCGCCGGTGGGTCCCGTCAACGTGCTGTGCGTGCAGCGCGCCATCGAACGCGGCTTCTGGGGCGGCATCGCGGCAGGTCTCGGTGCCGTGCTCGGCGACGGATTGATCGCCTTCTTCGCCGCGATGGGTGTCGGCGCGATTACGGGCGCCGTACAGCAGCATCGCGCGCTCATCCAGATCGTCGGCGGTCTGGCGCTGATCGCGTTCGGGATCAAGCTGTACCGGACGAAGCCGCGGCTTGAACCGCGTCACGACGGCCAAGTGGGCCACGCCGCGCTGCGCGACTACGCCTGGGACATTCCGCAGACCTTTTTCCTCACCATCACCAATCCCGGCGCAGTGTTGGGACTGTTCGCGATCTTTGGCGGCGTCAGCACATTCGTGGAGGTTCAAAGCAACATCGACGCCTTGACGATGGTGGCGTCGATCATGGCGGGAAGCCTGGGCTGGTGGCTGCTGCTATCGAACCTGATCGGACGCGTCCGCCACCGCATCGATCACAACAGCCTGGCCACGATCAACCGCATCGCCGGCTTTCTGCTGGCCGGTTTCGGCGCGCTGCTGCTGGGCGAAATCGCCGTGAAATGGCAGGGAATTTTTTGACGAGGCGGCGGGCCGCCGCTTGTGGGCTGCCGCTTACTGAACGGTGCGCTTCAACGTGAACTCGCCGGCGGTGATGCGCTTCTGCAGACCATCGGTCAGCTTGATCACCGCGTCTTCGCCGTAGAGCGAGACAAGGTCGGACAGGGCCGTGAACAGTGCCGCGTAGGCCATCTGCTCTGGAGCGACGCCGTTTTCCGTGCCTTCGTCCCACGCCGCCAATATCAAGCTCAGCGCAACGAAGCTCGGATCATCGCTTTCGGCCAGATCGTGCAGTTCCATCACAACTCCCCACATAACTCTTCGGCTTGCGAATGCCGTACGTCGTTTCTCGCGTCCCCGACCCTAGACGTAACATGACCGGACCGCGCGGCTTGCGATACGAGTATTCACAGTAAACTTGCGCCAACGCTACGGAACGTTCTTCACCAACGCGTCCGAGATCTGTGCACCCTCGGTCAGAAAGCGCGCGATCGCGGTTTGCGCCGACGGCGTACACGTCGTGTAGGTGCGGCTGTAGCTGCGGTAGCCTTGATTAAAGCTGCGCGTCAGTCGCGCGCGGCGCAGCGCCGACGAGCCCTCCGCGTCCATCAATTCCTTCATCCTGTCGCGCCATTGCTGACCGTCGTTGGCGCTGCACAGTTCGCGGAGGTAGTGAATCGCGCCGAGAATTTCGGTCAGGCGAAACAGCCGGTCGTCGTACGGCTTGTTGTCGACGGCATGTGCCGGCATCGGCAGGGCCAACGCCGCTGCCGCCATCAAAAGTGCCGCTACTTGCCTCGTCTTGGTATGTAACGTCACGATGTGCGCCGTGCTGTTCATCTTCACGAGGCGTCTGGTAGCACCGATTCTTGGCGATGGCACGGCCATGCCCGTTTCGCCGGCTTTCGCGGGGCAAGCGGGCGTCCTACATTTCGCCGATGTGCACACGCTACAATCTGACGGCACCGGCCGAGGCGGTTCGAACGTTCTTCAAGGCCAAGGGCGAGGCGGATTTTCCGCCGCGGTACAATATTGCGCCGACGCAGCCCACGCTGATCGTTCGTCAATCGACGGACGCTCGCGAACTGGTGCTTGTGCGTTGGGGGCTGATCCCATCCTGGGTCAAGGATCCCTCCCAGCTGAAGACCACGCTGATCAATGCGCGCGCCGAGGGGGCCGCGGACAAGCCGTCGTTTCGCGGTCCGCTCCGGCATCGCCGCTGTCTCGTTCCGGCGACCGGGTTCTACGAATGGTCGGGGCGGCCCGGGGCGAAGCAGCCCTATCACATCACCCCGCGTGGCGGCGGCATCATGGGTTTGGGCGGCCTGTGGGAGCACTGGCTCGGCGCGGACGGCAGCGAGTTGGAAACGATGAGCATTCTGACGGTCGCCGCCAACGCGACGATCGCGCCGCTGCACGACCGGATGCCGCTGATCCTCGCTCCCCAAGATTTCGATCTCTGGCTCGACTGCCGGCCAGGCACGGCAGAGCACATCGAGCCCCTTTTGCGGCCCGCGCCCAATGATTTCCTGGAGTTTCGCGAGGCGAGCAAGGCATTGAACAACGTCCGAAACGAGGGTCCGGCCGTGCTCGCCGACGATGCCCCGCGCCTTCTGTGAAACCCTCCCCACCCGGCGCCACGGATTAACCAACGGAGCGACCGCTTTGCCGGCTTTTGCCGTCAAAGGGATAGACAGTTCTCGTCAATATCGAGGCTGCTCACACAGGCGCCGATGGGGTATACAGAAACAGGGTTGGTTCAAAGGTCCAGCGGGGCATCGCCTGAGGGGCGGGCGCTGGCGTTGGTTGAACCGCGTAGGGAGGAGACGATCATCATGGGTTACAGGGGCGAAGATCTCGATCTCAGGACTCCGCAGAATTCACCTGCCGACATCGCCTCCTGGCGGGACAGCGACAGCGGCCTGCGACCACGCCACGGCGGATCGCTGAACGGACCCATCATGGTGGACGAGACCGTGCTCGCCTGCTGCAACCACGCTTACGACGTGGCGCTTGCTCACGGCGCTGCCGAAGTGCGGCTGGAACATTTCCTCAACGCCCTGACGCGCATCGATGCAGCGGCCGAGGCACTGGAAGCACGCGGCGTGCGGGTCGCGGCGTTGCGGCGCGAAAGCGCCACCGTGATCGCCAGCGACATCCCATCCTCGTCGGCCAAGACGGTCGGCTCCCCGCGTCGTACGCAGGAGCTTGAAGACGTGCTGCGCCTCGCTGCCGCGCATGGCGCACGCCGAGGCGGAGCCGCCACCGTCGACGATCTTCTGCACGTCATGCTCGACGAGGAGCCGGACACGCCCGGCCTCGGGCTCCTGGCGGCGGTTACGTCGCGCCGTTCGGCGCGGCGCCCCATCTTCGACACCCTGCCGCAGCTGCCGCGCGCATCGGGCGAAAGCCGCAACTATCTGAACGAGGGTCTGCGCAGTCGCTATCGCCTGTCTCAACCGAACTATCTGTCGGCCGATGGCGGGAACGGTCACGCCAGCAACGCGCGCATCGACGGTGTCGAACAGGCCATCTCGGGCCTCGTCGGCGACATTTCCGCCGACCGCAAGGCCGTCGCATCGGCGCTGCAGGAGCTGCAGAACGAAGCCATCGCCCAGCGCGACGACATGATCGAAGGCTTCAACGCGCTCAACGACGCCATCCACAGCCAGCGCTCCGCATCGGTCGACCTGACGCCGATCAGCGACCGGGTGAACTCGATCGGGCGCGAGACGAGCGGCAAGCTGAACGCGCTCGAAGTCTACATGGACAAGCTGGTGAGCCGGCCCGACACCGACATCACGTCGGTGCTGAAGCGGCTCGAAGCGATCGAGGACGTGATCACCGCGCGGTCGGAAGACCACAGCGTCGAGATCGCTGCGCGGCTCGCCAAGATCGAAGATGCGCTGGCGCGGACGCAGGTGCGCGCGACCGAGCAGCACGATGGCGTGGTGCACGAGCTGTCGCTCGTTTCGGGACGGCTCGACAAGCAGCGCAACGACGTGATCGAGAGCATCCTGACACCGCTGATCGAGAAGGTTGAGCGTCAGCGCAGCGACGTCCAGGCCCTCGTCCAGCCCATGGCCGACCGCCTGGAGCGCCAGAGGAACGAAATCGTCGCCGGCGTGCTGTCGCCGATCACCGAGCGGATCGAACGGCTGGAAAAGCTGAGCCTGTCGGCCGACGGCCACGAGGCGCGCACCACGCAAGCCCTCACGGGCGTGCTGGAGCGCTTCACGCGGCTCGAGCGGTCGCTTGCCGATTGGGCGCAGTCGACGACGCAGGCCGCGGCCGGCTACGCCAAGGAACTCGGCGAAGTCGAAGAGGTCATCGTCAAACTCAGCGACGCCCAGCGCGCGGGCCGGCAGGAAAGCTCGTCTCTGTTCAGCAATCTGGCCTCACGCGTCGACATCGTGGAGCAGCAGGGGGCGCGCGCCAACTCGATGTTGGAGCAGCTCGCCGCCATCGTGGAGCGCATGCACCACGTGACGACGGCGCGCTACATGAAGCGCAACCGCATCTCGTACTGGCTGTTCGGCACGGACGACTGGATCTCGGCCAGCTGGCCAAGCCAGGCGGCCAAGATCGCCGATGCCATGGAACAGGTGCGGATCACGCGGGACTAGGTTTGCTCAAAGGAGCTTGCCGGGATTCAAGATGCCGTTGGGATCGAGTGCCGCTTTGATGCGGTGCATGAGATCGATTTCAACGGCGCCTTTCACATCGCGCAAGCCATCACGCTTCATCTGGCCGATGCCGTGCTCGGCCGAGATCGAGCCGTCGAACTCGGCAACAAGGTCATGCACTCTGGCCGAGATCGTCTCCCATTGGCCGAGGAAACGATCGCGCTCCATGCCCACCGGCTGAGAGACGTTGTAGTGCACGTTGCCGTCACCGAAGTGACCGAATGCGACGGGGCGCGCGCCGGGGCAAAGCGACTCCACAAGCGCGTCGGCTCGGGGGATGAAGGCGGCGATGGCGCCGACCGGAACAGCGATGTCATGCTTGATGCTGCCGCCCTCGAACCTCTGTGCTTCGGAGGCGCCCTCGCGCAACCGCCACAGATTTTCAGCCTGGCTGACCGATTGAGCGATCGCGGCGTCGGCGATGATGCCCTTCTCCGTCGCGGCGGACAGAATGTTTTCCATCAGTTCGCGCGCGCGTCCCTCCGTCGTGTGGGCGGAGATATCGAACAGCACAGACCAGGGATGCTCGGCTGCAAAAGGCGCGCGGGCATTCACAACGTGAGCCGTGACGAAGCCCAGCGCGCGCTGCGACAGGAATTCGAACGCGGTCAACGCGGGGCCGGCCATCGTCGTGACGAGATCGAAAAGCGCCTGTACCGCTTCGAGCGAGGGTAACGCAGCAAAGCCCGTTGCGATCTCGCGCGGACGCGGAACGAGCTTCAGCGTGGCCGCCGTTATCACGCCGAGCGTACCCTCGGAGCCGATCAGCAGATCGCGCAAGTCGTAGCCGGTGTTGTCCTTGCGCAGCGACTTGAGCCCGTGCCACACGCGGCCGTCGGCCAGCACGGCTTCGAGCCCCAGCGTCAGCTGGCGAGCCGATCCGTAGGCGAGAACGCCGACGCCGCCCGCATTGGTCGCGAGATTGCCACCGATGCAGCAGGTGCCTTCCGAGGGAAGGCTGAGCGGGAACAATCTGCCGGCCGCTTCCGCCGCATCGCGCGCGGCAGCCAGCGTAACCCCGGCCTCCACCGTCATGCTGGACGTGGCGACATCGACGGAGCGGACGCGATCGAGGCGGCACAGGTTGAGAACGATCTGGCGGCCGTCGGTCGAAGGGATCTGGCCGCCGACGAGGCCGGTGTTCCCGGTCTGCGGCACGATACCGACACGGGCGGCATCGGCCAACGCTAGGATGCGCGACACCTCCTCCGTCGTGCCCGGCCGCAGCACCATCGCGGCGCGCCCGACGTAGCGGTCCCGCCACTCACGAAGATAGGGCTGCTGCGTGTCGGGATCGGTCAGGGCATGCGCCGGGCCAACGATATCCGCCAGCTGCTGGAGCAGCTCTGGGGTCGGGGGCTGAAGGATCGGCGCACGTTCGCTCATAGGTTTGCACCTAGCACGTGACCGGGCGGCCACAAAGACGGGCAATCCTGTTCCCTGCGGAACTGATGAACGGCGCCGGAATTCCTACTACGCCTCACGCACAGGCCTCAGGGAACGCCAACAATGCTCGCTCGAACTGCAATCTTCGTCATGGCGCATGCGGTGATCGTCGTCGCGACCGTGGCAATCGGCACGGCGGCACAAGACGCGCCGAGCATCACCACAGCAAGCCTGACGGCCGCGCCGCTCTAGGCGCGCGCTTTGGCGGTCGTCGCGAGCAGCGGCGCGATTGCCTTCACCATCGCGCTGTTGCCTGCCAGCACGTCGAGCTTTTCCATGGGCTCATCGCCGCCATCGCAATCGAGCACCATGCCGCCTGCTTCCCGCACCAGGACGATCCCGGCAGCAAGATCCCACGGCTGCAGATTGCGCTCCCAATAGCCGTCGAAGCGGCCAGCCGCCGTGAAGGCAAGATCCAGCGCGGCCGACCCCGTGCGGCGGATGCCAGCCACCTCGTGCATGACGGCCTGCATCTCGCCCATGAAGCCTTTGTGACCGGGGCGGCCACGATGCGGAATGCCGGTCGCGACCACCGCATCGCCCAGCGTCTTGCGGGCGGCGACGCGCAGGCGCCGCTTGTCGTTCAAGAACGCGCCCTTGCCCTTCTCGGCGGTGAACATCTCGTCGGAGATCGGGTTGTAGACGACGCCGGCTACCAGTTCGCCTTCGCGTTCGAGCGCGATGGCGATCGAGAACATGGGGATGCCGTGCATGAAGTTCGTCGTGCCGTCGAGCGGGTCGACGATGAAGCGATGCGATTTGTCGGCGCCGTCGAGCAGGCCGCGCTCTTCCATCAGGAACCCGTAGCCGGGGCGCGCCTTCTGCAGTTCTTTCAGAATGACGTCCTCGGCCCGGTGATCGGCCGCCGTGACGAAGTTGGCCGGACCTTTGACGGAAACCTGCAGCTGCTCCACCTCGCCGAAATCGCGCGTGAGGCTGCGGCCGGCTTTGCGCGCGGCGGCGGTCATGACGTTCATCAAGGCGGAAGCGGGCATCTACGGTCCTACGGTGGTTCGCAAGCCCGTGAGGCAGGCGTCAACGACCTGCTGTCAATACTAGCCATTTGGGACGGGCCGGCCCTGCTTAAGGCCTCGCAGGCGGTGGCGCAAGTGGCGCAGGGTTGCGTTTGCCGTTCTCGTTAACCGAACGCGACCTACTGAAGCTGCTTCTTGTCGCGCCACTCCTCGGCGGCCTTCTGTGCCGCGGCAATCTGGTCCGGCGGGAGCGAAGCCAGCAGGAGTTCCAGCTTGTCATCCCGGGTGATGCCGTTGGCCTTGGCGATGAGGCGCCACTTGACCGCGTCGGCCGGGCTTGCCGGCGTGCCGGCGACGCCGTCGAGGTAGACGTGCGCCAGGCGGTTCTGCGCGCCGGCCACGCCCTTCTCGGCCGCGCGCTTCAGGTAGTCCACCGCCTTGGACTCGTCGCGCTTGAGGCCCTGGCCGCGCAGCAGCATCACGGCATAGTCGTATTCGGCTTCCGTCAATCCGCTGGCGGCCGCCTTCGACATCCAGTTGGCCGCTTCCAGCGCGTCAGA
>JAKAXS010000428.1 GCA_021816505.1 Pseudomonadota bacterium | reverse complement strand
ATCTATCGAACGAAGCGGGCGTCGTCGCCGTGCCGAACGGCGATCCGAACAGAGCCTGCGGTCGTGAACTTGATGGCATTCACCGTCAGATTGAGCAGCACCTGCCGCAGACGGTTTTCGTCGCCCATCAGCGTAGAACCGGAAAGTGCAGGGTCGATGTCGAACTTGAGGTCGATGCCCTTGGCATCGGCCGAAGGCTGAACCAACGACATCGTCGCCTGCGTCAATTCCTTGGGTGAGAACGGCGCGGCATCCAGAGCGACATTTCCCTGCTCCAGCGCAGAGTAGTCGAGCACGTCGGAGACGACCGTCAGCAGCGCACGGCTTGCGGTCTGGATGTTCGATGCTTCCCGTCGCGCGCCGTCCGAAAGCTCCGGGCGCTGGGCGAGGAGTTGGGCGAAACCGACAACGGCGTTCAACGGGGAGCGAAGCTCATGGCTCATCGTCGCGACGAAGTCAGACTTCGCGGCGCTGGCCGCTTCCGCTTGCAATTGTGCGCCGAGCAGCCTTCGGCGCAGGTCCGCCTGGTCTCTCACGACGAAGGCGGCGGGCAGCGCCGTCAGGAACGAAACGGCGATGAACAACTGCGTCAACGCGAGCGGGGTGGGAAACCCACGTGCGCTGCCTGATGGATGGGGAACGATCTGATAGCTCACGACGCCCGTGATCAGCACCAGAATGGTTGCGAGCGAGGTGTACGTCACGCCCAATCGGAAAGCGATCACGACCAGAAGAGGAATGACTGCGAAGAGCAGCTCGAAGTGACCGGTGATCAGGCAAAGTCCGGCTAGAACGCAGACCGTAGCCGGCAACACGATCGCTTCGATTGTCGACCCCGTAGAGGACGGCTGTTCGGGGCGCTGCGTAAGCAGCAGCATGGTCGCCGGAACGAGTACGAAAAGGCCCGGCAATTCGGCCATGAACCAGGTCAGGAAAAACGATGCGGGATTGGGGACGTCGTTGTGCTGCAGCGACAGCAACAAGCCGCACGCCGCGGTGAAAGCAGAAACTCCGATGGCGATGACGACGAAGATCAACAAGCCCTGCGCGTTGTCGAACCAGTTTTCGCCGCCGAGGGGACGCACGAGCAGGAATGCGAGGATCGGCGCGATCAAGCTCACGAGCGCAAGCAGGATCACATACGTAGGCGTGCCGAAAAAATGCAGCTGAACGAAGATGTCGCCGACGAGCGCGACGGCGAGCGCAATCAATCTCGACGACGTTGAGGGCAACAGCAGGAGCGATGCGCACATCCAGCCCGAGCAAGGCCAGATTACTGTGAGGATCGACGACTGGTCGGACTTCGCGAAGGTAAGGGTGACGTATGCGAGGACCGAATAGATCAATCCCGCCAGCGTCGCCAACAGCCAGGGCGGGAGCGACCCGATTTGGGGGCGCAAGGCCGTTTGCGCATTCAACATGTGTGGGTCCTACGAACGAAGCCCACGCACTTTACGTTAGTCGTCATACGGAGTTAAGGCAGAAAGTTTGCCGTCAGATCAAGCTCCACTGCTGCTGGTGGATCGCCCAGGCGATGATCACGGCATTGGACGCCATGTGCGCTGCGACGGGATCGGAGATGCGTCCGCTTCTGTACATCACCAACGCGTAGATGGCGCCCGCAGCCATGCCGGCGATCCAACGGGAATGGATGAGCCCGAACACGATGGACGTCACGGCGAAGGCGATCACCAGCATCGTCGTCGCGCTCAACTGCGGGACGCGGTACGACGCGATTACGCGATGGAGGAATCCGCGGAAGGCAAGCTCCTCGGCGATGGGCACGAAAATGATCGTGCCAAGCGCCCGAAGCGTCAGCCACAGAACGGCTGCCCACGCCGGTAGCGCGAGGATCCACGCGCCGAGATCCGCACCCGCCGCGGGATCGGGATCGGTCGCGATCCAAGCCACGCCGACGGCGACGCCGGCAACGAGCGCGAGCGGCGACACGCGCTCCACGAGCGTCTTGTAGAAATCACGGAACGTCCACAGCGCGGCGGCCACGAGCACGACGCGCAGGCCATAGAGCCATTGATCGTTGGGCGCGAACGCGGACGCGATGATGCTCGCGGTCATCAGCGCCATGAAGGGCGCGAGCCAGGTGAGCGCGTCGCCATCCTGCGAAACGCCCGTCTGCGAAACACGCGTCACGCCACCGCGCTGCTGCGCGCGATGGAAGAACGGAATGCGATGCGCCATCACCATGATCGCGACGGTCACGATCAGGAACGCGATCCAGCCCGCCTGCGAATGAAAGCCGCCGATCGCGACCGTCGGCGAGAAGTGCGCTCCGAGGCTCACCAGGGCGGAGATGCGCAGCGCGTTGAAGAACCAGATCGCGGCAATGCCGATCGGGATGAGGAACAGCGCCTGCGGGAAGGCCAGCTCCTTGCGGAAGACGAAGAGGTAGAGAGCCAGAACCGCGGTGACGAGGCCGACGCCTTCGTAGCCGGAGCAGCCCGGGGATATCTCCACCATGAACGGTTCGACGCCCAGTCGCTTGGTGGCGACGTCGACGTAGATGTTGCTCTCATAAAGCGAGAGGATGGCGTGCGAGACGTGCAGCGTCGCGCCTGCCAGCGGCTCCCAGCCTGCCGCGGAGAGCGCGCTGAACGCCAGAACCGAAACGGCCGAAACGACGGCCAAAATCAACGACATCCACGTCGTGGCGAACAGATCGCGCCAGAATTGCCAGGGCGCGGCGGTCAGCAGCAGCGTGGTGCCCAGCACCGCCAGCAGGCCGAAGTACGGCCAAAGCCACCGCAGATAAGTTTCCATGCTCGCCGAAATTGCGAGGCTTGCCAATACGGTAAGCCCGAGAACGACGAGGTTGACCAGCAGACAGAGACCGAAGCGGTGCTCGGCCCGGCTCGCCTGCCAGAGCCTCAGCAACTCGTGGCGCTGATGCCAGTTGAGGATCGCGAACGCCGCGATCGCCAGGATCGCCGCCTGCACCAGAAGAAACGCGAATTCCCAAACCAGACCAATCACATAGCTCGGAGGCGTGCTGGTGCGGGGCGTATCATAGAAAAACGAAATGAGGATCGCCTGGATCAGCGCCAAGGCCCCAACGAACCCCGCCCGCCCGCCGGCCGTATCGAGCAACGCCCTGAAACGGCTCGCGAACCCCATCGGGCGCGCAATTTCCGCATCGAACGAGGTCGCCATCTTCGTCTCCGTTACGCTGAACAAAAAAGCCGGCCCGCCACTGAAGACGGACCGGCGACACCGGTCAGACGGTGCAAGAAAGCCTGCTTGGTCCGCGTCAATCCGCGAAACCCGCAGCCTAATCTTACTTCTTTACCTTGTCGTAAAGAACGGCGGCGACAGAGATCAGAAGCGCTGCGGCAGCGATGCCTGCAGGGCCGTCGAACTCAGGAACCGGAGGACAATATGCGGCTGCGAATGCTGCCCAACCCATGGTACTTACTCCTTGTTACTAACGCATCGAACTGTAGGGCCGTCGAAGTTACTTTCGGCTTATTGCCGAC
>JAKAXS010000022.1 GCA_021816505.1 Pseudomonadota bacterium | reverse complement strand
ATCTCCCGCGAAGCCCGCGCCAGGATTTGCGGCATAGTTGTTGCCGTTAGTATTCCTCTGAATGGTGTCGACGTCAGCGCCGTGATCGCGTTCTGAATCAAGGAACGTCATGCCGCCGAACACTTTCCATTTTTCGGTCAGGCTACCCGCGACGCCGAGTTCGACGCCTCGTACGATCTGTTCACCATATGTGAGATCGCTGAAATTGAGACCGGGCGTGCCGTACGGAACCTTTTTCTTTGTCGTGTGGAAGGCCGCGGCGGTTGTGGACAGCCGCCCGCCAAGCCAATCCCACTTGGTCCCGATTTCGAAGTTATGCGCCTCGACGGGATCAGCGCCAGGTACAAAACCAGGGAACTGGTTGTCGCCGGTCCGGGAGATATCGGGGTTTGACAGGAAGGACCCAGGTGGCAACGTCGAGACACCATAGGCGCCGTAGATGCTGCCGTTGTGGGTTGGCTTGTATACCAAGCCGATCTTGCCGCCGACGGTCGTCTCGCTGTCTTCATAGCCGTCGAAAGGACCTTGCGGCGCGCCGAGCACCGTATTGCTGCCGATTTCAACGTTGTAGTGCTCTACGCGAATGCCTCCGGTCAGCGCCCACTGTCTCGTAAGGTCAACCGTGTCGTACAAGTAGACCGCCGCAGTTTCGACCGTGACGTCATTCTTTTGCGTCACTGCCACACCAGGTACAGGGCGATTTGGATTTGGATTGAACAAGTTGGTGAAGCTATCTTGCGTTCCGAACCGGTTGGCGTCCGAAGTTTCACGCGAGAGTTCCACACCCGTCGAAAGTGTATGCTTGAAGAGGCCCGTGAAGAAGCGGCCCGTCACATTGGTTTGGTTTGAGAGAGAATCGTTCTCACGATCGTAATACTGACTAACTGTAAGGACGTTGGTCGCCGGCGGATTGCCCGGAAGATACTCTTCGGGAACAGTGAACCGGGCCTCGCGATCCAGAACGGAATAGCGGGTCTGATTGCTGATCGTCCAGGAATCGTTGATGTCATGCTCGATGCGCGCCATTGCCGACTGGCTGGTGACGTCGTCGAAGTCTGACTTCAATCCGTAGTAGTTCGTCCTGCTCGCACCTCGCGTCTGAGGATCGTAGAGCCACATGCCCTTGAGCATGGCGCCGGGCACACCCCAATCCGGAGTGTCACGACGCTCCAGATGTTCATAGGAGAAGATCAGGCGCGTATCAGTTCCCAGACCAAGGGCTAGAGACGGAGCGATGCCGAACGCTTCCACATCCGCCACGTCACGGCCAAACATATCACCTTCTTCGATCATGCCGTTCAAACGCACGGCAGCGGTGCCTACGCGTTGATTGACGTCGACCGTCCCGCGCTCGCGCACGCCGCCATGCTCGTCAAGGCTCAGCGTTGCTTCGCCGCGAACGAAGTTCTCGACATCCGGTGTCTTCGTCACGAGGTTCACATAGCCGGCAGCGCCGCCGCGGCCGTTGTCCGACGCGGCACCCTTGATCACCTCAACGCGATCGACGTTGAACGTGTCGCGTGCATAGCTGCCGTTGTCGCGCACGCCGTCCACGAAGATGCTGCCCGACGTATCGATACCGCGCACCTTGAAGTTGTTTGTCGAGGTCGAGAAGCCGTTCTCGCCCGCGTCGAACGTGATGCCGGGCGTGTTGCGCAGAGCCTGCGTCAGGTTCGTGGCGCCGCGCTCCTTGAGGATCTGGGCCGGCACGACGGTGACCGTCTGCGGCGTGTACAGCAGCGGCGACGTCGCCTTGCCGGACTGGAGATTGTCGACCTTGAAGCTGTCTGCGGGCTGGCCTGTGCCGGGGCCGATGCTGCCGGAGCTCGGTACAGGGCCAGCGGCTTGAACCGGCTCATCCACCGGCGCCTGCGGCACCGGCTCGGCCTGCTTTACCTGCTTGGGCGCGGACGCCTTCTTCGCGGCGACGGGCTTCTTCTTCGGCTTTGCTTTCTGGCCCTCGACGACGATGGCGGGCAATTCGCTCGAACCGCTCGAGGATTGCGCCAGCGCCAGGGTAGCCGGGCTCACCGCCAGCATGGCGACGGCCGCTACGGCGCGGGTGGTCGAGGCCTGAACCGCTTTGCCAGCACCTGAATTGGAGCGAACGCTCGGCAAAAAAGCAACATTCGTGTCGCGCGTGGTCATTTTAACTGTCCCCCAGAAAGAATACGCACACCAGACTTCTCAGAATAATCTCACGATCATCAGCATGCAGCTTAAGCTGAGCGCCCAGCTAGGGTTACGCGAGCCTTACCGTCAACGCAGAATCTTGACTTCGAATTTCATGAACCGAGCAGTGCGGCCCTATGGCCACACTGGGATCTGTCCGCCGTTGCACTCGTTTTCGAGTTTTCCGGAGCATGCCGTCTGCGGCGGTCAGGCCGGTTGCCTTAGACACTGGAATAAACTAGAGCCCTAGAGTAGGAATTGCCCGATTGCGGTACGACGCTCTTTGCGCAAATGGATGTGCCGCCGCACAAACTGATGTGTGGCGTCGCGTTATCTTGACATTTTGCGTAATGAAATGTGAAGTCCGCCGCAACGGGGTTTGAATTGCGGGTATGCGACGGACATGTCTCGAAAAATGCGGAATCTGCCGATGAAGTCGACGGCGCTCTTGATGGCGATCACGGTCGCTCTTGGCACACTGACCGCCTCTTTTGCGGTCGCGCAGGCTCCGGAGGCACCTCAAGCCGCAACTCCTGACGCGGCGCCCGCAGAGGCCGCGCAAGATACGACGGCCGCGCCGGCACCCGCCATCAATACGCCGTCGACGGACGCGGTAACGCCTCCGGCGGCTGCGGACGCTCAGCAGCCCGCCGATGCGGCGGCGCCGAGCGCACCGACCCCGATCGAAGATCTACCGATAGCCGGCGCTGGCGCACCCGCTGCCCCGGCCGACCCTGCGGCCATCGCGACGCCCGGCCCTGACGCGAACCTGCCGCACGACCTGTCCCCGTGGGGCATGTACATGCAGGCAGATCTCGTGGTGAAGGGCGTGATGATCGGCCTCGCCATCGCCTCGGTGATCACCTGGACGGTGTGGCTCGTCAAATCGCTCGAGTTGTTTTCCGCGCGTGCACGGTTGAAGCGCGCGCTCCGCGCCATAAGCAACGACGTCTCGCTCGCGGCCGCGTCGCAGACGCTTGGAAATGGCGGTGGCCTGCTGCGGTCTCTGATCGACGTCGCGGCTCTCGAACTGCGCATGTCGGTGGATACGCCCGACAAGCACGGCATCAAGGAGCGCGTCGCCTCGCGTCTGGAACGTATCGAGAGCGGCGCCATCCGCGGCATGAATCGCGGCACGGGCGTGCTGGCGACCATCGGCTCGACCGCACCGTTCGTCGGCCTGTTCGGCACCGTTTGGGGCATCATGAACAGCTTCATCGGCATCTCGAAGTCGCAGACCACGAACCTGGCCGTCGTCGCCCCCGGCATCGCCGAAGCCCTGCTCGCCACGGCCATCGGCCTCGTTGCCGCCATCCCCGCGGTGATAATCTACAACTGGTTCTCGCGCGGTATCGGCGTCTATCGCGCCATGGCGGGCGATGCCTCTGCCGAGGTCATGCGTCTCGTCTCGCGCGATCTCGATCGTGTCTCGGCCTATCGTCACGCGCGCGCAGCGGAGTAAGCCATGGCCGGCGGACTGCATAGCGATGGCGACGATCTCGATGAACAACACGAGATCAACGTCACGCCCTTCATCGACGTCATGCTCGTGCTGCTGATCATCTTCATGGTCGCAGCCCCGTTGTCGACCGTGGACGTCGCCGTCGACCTGCCCGTGTCGAACGCGAAGGCACAGCCGCGCCCCGACAAGCCGCTGTATCTCACGATCAAGGCGGATCGTTCGTTGGCCGTCGGGAACGACGATATCTCCCGTACCGGCTTGGCAGCGGCACTCGACGCACACACCAATGCCGATCGCAACAAGCGCATCTTCCTGCGCGCCGACAAGTCCGTGGCGTACGGCGAGCTCATGCGCGTGATGAACCTTTTGCGCGCAGCGGGCTATTTGAAAGTTGCGCTCGTTGGGCTTGAAGGCGTCGACGGCGGCCCGAAGCCGCCTGCCGAGGCTGCCGCCCCGTTGCCGATCGCTCCAGGATCTACCGGGAGCCCCTGATGCTCGCGTCTGATGTTCTCCAGGTCGATACGCGTCGCTGGTTCCGCTGGGCCGGCGCGGGGGCATTGATCGTCGCGCTGCATGTCGGTGGCGCGGCCTGGGCCATCTACAATCCGCCGGAAGAAGAGATCGACGACGAGGTTGCGGGCGCCATCGTCATGGAACTCGCGCCCGTGACGTCGACGCAGCGCGCCGAGACGCCCGAAACCGCCATCGGACCTCAGGCGGACGAGGCCGTACCCACGCCCCCGACGACGGAAAAGGTCGAGGAGCTGAAGCCGCTCGACCTGCCGCAGTTCGATCAATCGCCACTGGCTCCCGAGCCCGAGGTTGCCCTTCCTATCGCGAAGCCCGTCGAAGAGGTGCAGGAGAAGGAAGAGGAAATCAAAGAGGTTCAGCCGGAGAACCTCGCGCCGCAGCAGACGGCCGCCGCACAGTCCATGGCTCCGCCTCAGGTGCAGGCCAAGGAAGCTCCGGTCGTGACCGCGCAGCAGATCGGCGATGCCAAAAAGAACAGCAAGGCGATCTTAACCTACCGCAAGTCGCTTCATCTGCATTTGAAGAAGCATCAGCGCTACCCGTCCGAGGCGCGTCAGCGCGGCGAGCAGGGCACGGTTACAGTCCAGTTCTCGATCGATCGCACGGGCCGGATGGTCGAGAAGCTTCTCGTGAAGCCGTCCGGCAACAAGCGGCTCGACGAGGAGGCTCTGTTGGCCATCGAACGCGCCAGCCCATATCCTCTGCCCCCGGATGAAGAATCGGGCGAGCTGCTGAAGTACACGATGCCGATTCAATTCAAAATCAAGTAGCGTGTCCTGAAGCTTGCGGGAGATTAAGCAACCCCTCAAGGGGCCTTTTCCCGCCGCCGGAACTTCGGTATGTAATACAGTAACGTATTACGCAGGTTCAGTGTGTCACTTCGCCTACGATTGATCCGGACGGTTGCATTGGTGCTGCTCGCCACGTTGGCGTTCGGTGCGCTGATGACCTATTGGCATGCCCATCACAAGATCGAGCTGGAGCTGAGTTCTGGCGTCGCAGTAGCCGAGAGCACTGCGCGCCTTGCCGTCGACGATGCCGCGCGTTCACCGGATCCGCGCGAAGGTCTGCGCCGCGTGGTTCACGCGTTCGACGGCAATCGCCACGTCCGCGCCGCGCTGCTCGATCCCAATGGCGTCGAGACCGACACGTCGAACGTCCTGGCCCCTGATGATGAAGCGCCCGAGTGGCTGTTCAGCATTCTGGAGCAGCCGGTGAAGATCGTTCGCATTCCCCTGCCGTCCAATCTCACGAAGTACGGGATGATTGTTCTGGAAAGCGATCAGCGCAGCGAGACCGATGAGGTATGGAACGACGTCCGCCTCAGCCTCTCGATGCTGACCGGCTTCTGCGTTCTCGTGCTCGGGCTGATCTACTGGACGCTGGGTCGCGCTCTGCAGCCGTTCGCCGCGCTTTCAAAGGGGTTCGAACGCGTTGGCAAGGGCGACTATACCGCGCGTGTGCCGGAGGCCGGACCGGTTGAGCTCGCTCACCTTTGCGCCAACTTCAATTTGATGGCCGACGCGCTGGGCCGCAGCGAAGAACGCAATTTTCGACTCAACGAGCAGCTGACGACGGTCCAGGAAGAAGAGCGCAACGAACTCGCGCGCGATTTGCATGACGAGGTCAGTCCGCTGCTGTTTTCCATCGACGTCGACGCGAACGCCATCCGCAAGTCGTCCGAGCAGGGCGACGCGCCGGCTGCCGTCCACGCCGAAGCCATTCGTGACGCGGTCGGCCAGATCAAGAGCCAGGTCAAATCCATTCTCGGTCGCCTGCGTCCCGCGGTGCTGCTGGATCTGGGCTTGTCGAATGCCATCGAGAACCTCGTCGCCTATTGGCAGGCACGGCGTCCCGACATCAACTTCATCCTCGACTTGCCGGAAGAAAGCTGGGGCACGAGCCTGGACGCGGCAATCCACGGCATCGTTCGCGAGGCGTTGAGCAACACCATGCAGCACTCTTCGCCGAGCGAAGTCTTGATCTCGGTCACGGCGCGCTCAGGCGACATGATCGTCGTCCGCATCGTGGACGACGGTGGGGGCCTCAGAAAGCCATCCGGTGAAGAAGGCAGCTTCGGCCTCCTGCACATGCGAGAACGTGTTGTCGCCAAGGGCGGCCGCTTTGTCGTCGAAAACAGAGCTGACGGTCTGGGCGTGAGTGTTACGGCTGAATTGCCGCTTCCCAAATCAACCTCGGTCGCCAATGCGGCGGCCACCGCGGGCATTGAGCCACGAGAGGCAGTAGCATCATGAAGATCTTGATTGTCGACGACCACGCGGTCGTACGCCAGGGCGTCCAGCGTTTGCTGTCGACGCTGGCCGGCGCCAGAATTTACGAAGCAGGCACGCCGCACGAGGCGCTTGCGATCTTCAAGGCTGAACAGCCCGACGTCGTGGTGCTCGACATCAATCTGGGCGGCGGCAGCGGGCTGGAGCTTCTGAAACGCTTCCAGATCGAGAATGCGGCGTCTCGCGTCGTCATGTTCTCGATGCACGCCGAGCCGATCTACGCCTCGCGTGCCATCAAGTCCGGCGCGTTCGGATACGTGTCCAAGAGCGCCGGTGCCGATGAACTCGCCATTGCCGTTGCCAAGGCGGCATCGGGTGAGCGCTATCTCGACCGCGACACGGCGTCGAAACTGGCGTTCAACCTCTATCCCGCGGAAGATCCGCTGCAGAACCTGACCAATCGCGAGGTCGAGATCTTGCGGCTGCTGGGGGATGGCAAGAGCCTCTCCGGAATCGCCGAGACACTTGGCATCGCCTACAAGACGGTGGCGAACTCCTGCAGCCGCTTGAAAGAGAAGCTCGGCCTGGAACGCACCGCCGATCTGATCCGCGTGTCGCTAGAGACGCGCCGCGAGCAGCAGTAAGAGCCACTCGTTAATCCTTTTCCCCATGACGACCCGTTCCGCGCCGGCGGCAACGTGAGGCGCAGCTCTGCTCAATTTCTGAAGCGTGATCGGGAATTATTCCCATTCTCGACATAAGGCGCTTTGCCTAGTCTGACCGCTCAACGGCGAAAGCATTCACATGTCATCCGTCGCAAAGCGAACTGGCGGATGAATTCGCCAGCGTGTCGCACATCCTTGGTTGTGGCGAGGCGAAGGGGACTGGTGAAGGTGCGGGCCTTGGACGCTTGCAGCAAGCGCTCGTGTCAAACCGGTGCGGCGGTGGGCTGGCCGGAGACGGCCGGTCCGCCGTCCGTCACACCATCGCAGTCATCCCGTAGGCGGCCGACAGGCCGGCCCGAAAACGGATGCGCGGCGGTACAGAACGTCAGTTCCACACCACCGCGCAAGAACGGCACCGGCACGCGAGACTTTGTCAACACGGCACCTGTCATCCGTTATACACGCGAAGGGTTAGGAGAGTGCAAACGGCCGCCTCTCAAGCCGATGATTTCTGCGCCGTGTCGCTACCTTTCGGCTTAAGCAGCCACGCCATAATCGGCACACTGATCGGGTGCGGCACGACCCTCAGTATCGCCGCCGACAGCAAGTAGAACAGCCCCGGGACGATCACGCGCCGGCCCAGCATGAAATCGCGGCGTGTTCCCGCGGCAACCTTCGCCGCATTGCCGCTTGGCAGGACCCATCGGTAAAGCGCGTTCTGCGCCCCCATCTTGGCATGAAAAGCCGTGTCGACCGGGCCTGGCGCCAGCACGGCGATGCGCACGCCGGACCCGGAATGCTCCGCCGCGATCGCCTCGGTCAGCGAGATGACATAGGCCTTGCTGGCGTAGTAGGCGGCCTGATACGGGCCCGGCACATAGGCGCCGACGGAAGCCACGTTGATCACTCCGCCGCGGCCGCGGGCTACCATGTCCGGCAGTGCCAGCCGCGTCAGCCGCGTCAGCGCCGCGACGTTGAGGGCGATCAGCCTGTCGACGGCCTCGGGCGGCTGCGTCACGAACGCATCGCCGAGGCCGATGGCGGCATTGTTGATCAGCACATCGAGGTAAAGTCCGTTCTCCCGCAAGCTGGCCGCGATCTGTTCGAAGGCGTGCGGATCCGTTACGTCGAGCGCGATCGATAACGCGGTGCGGTCAGCGCCCTCGGCCTTGATCGCGGTCACGGCTTCAGTCAGCGGGCCCGGATGCCGCGCCACCAGGACGACCGCGTCCCCCTTCATCGCAAAACGCCGGGCGAGTTCCAACCCGATGCCTTTGGAGGCGCCCGTTATCACGGTGGCGGGCCGCAAATCGACAACCGCTGCAAGCGCCGCCCTATCGGGCCGCGCGCTGCGCTTTACCCAGGCGTCGGCCAGGGCATGAAAGATCTTGCTCATCGTCGCTCCGTGAAGACCGGATCAGGTCAACACTAAGCACGACCGTTGGTTCGCGCGAGCGCGGACGTTGATCGGGGAGCGTGGGGGGATGCGGGAGGGTTCAAGCCGCGAGGCTGCGGCCGGCGCGAGCGGGTGCCTTGCGGCGCGGAGTACGGTTGGCCAGCGCCTTACCCCAGGTCAGCGGCTGAACGGCCAGCGGGCCGTCATAGTCGCTATGCCAGAGATCGTGCTGCACCTGTAGACCCAGCCAATAGCGCGCCCCATGCCCGAAAGCCTGGCCGAGCCGCTGCGCCATGGCGCGATCCACGCTGCGCCGCTCTGCCAGAAGGTCGGCCAGCAGCCGCGGCGACACGCCAAGATGACGCGCCAACTCGACCCGCGACATCTGCAGGCACGGTAGGATGTCCTCGCGCAGGATTTCTCCCGGATGCGGAGGCTCCGGCTGGTATTCGCTCAGATTTCGATACATGAGTTGTTCAATCGTTGGTCGGCTTTGATTTGGGCCGACCACAAGATGCTAAATGAATTTGCTGAAATTATTGTTGATGTGCGGCCGTGTTGCGGCTGAATTTTTGTTCATACATCAGTAAGTTCAGCCGTCGCGCTGCGCGTTTGTGACAAGACCTATGCTCATCGCGCAACGTCTGGAATCCGGGCTGGACAATCAAGGAAATGGTGCCGCTTGCGTGACTTGAACACGCGACCCCCGCATTACGAATGCGGTGCTCTACCGGCTGAGCTAAAGCGGCTTGCCCCCTTCGGGGAGCCGCAGGGATAGCCGCTGCGTCACCCGATTGCAAGGCCGGGAATGGCGATGGACGACACGAAAGTCCGTGCGCTGCGACGCCGTGTCCAGTGCACGATTTCCTGGCGCCGCAATCGCCTAGGCGGCGATGACCTCGACCGGGCGCGGGATCTGGGGAACGGTCGAGAAAGCGACGGGATCCGTCACGATCTGAGCTCGCATGATCAGGCGCAAGTCTGCCGCGCGGAACGCGTACATGTCGTCACGATCGCTGTCTTTGAGACGCAGCCAGACAAGCCGCGCATCGAGCTTTGAAATGACCACCATTTGGCGATCGTCCCGCAGCAGGGCAACAATGTCGCCGGGTTCAAAAGTCATTGGGCTACCCTCACACACGCAAGAAACGCGCCGTAAAATCATGAAATCAATATGCAACCGTAGCGACAGGTGAATATTCAGTTAAGCCCTACCAACTTACGCCCGGTGACATGCAATTGTCGAATCGAAAAAGCTGCTTAGCGCTCTCACATTAGCGATTAAGACTAATAGCCGCGCACAGTGTTCGCGGGAGACGAAGCCGCGCGCTGTGCACGCGCAATTCGGATCAGATTGCGCGGTACGGTTGCTTCGCAGACGGCTCCGGATCATCGAACTCGTCGTCGGCGCCCGGATCGTCCGGCGGCCGAGGGGATACGAAAATCTTTGGCGCGGTGCCGGCCTGCGGGCTCTGTACGGGGGGCGACGCCACCGGTGCAGCGGATGGAGCGGCGGCGTCCGTCACTTTCACATTGTTGGCTGATGAAGCGGCGGCGGCGACAGGCGCTGGAACTTTGGCGTCGGCCTCCTTCGGAGGCTGCGACGTGCTTTTGACGGCGCCTTCGTCCTTGACCCCGTGATCCGGCCCGGCTGGCGCCACAGGCTCCGCCTCGATCACATCGGCGTCGACTGCGGTCTTCACGTCTTCACGCGCCGCGAGCGACGGCATCGGAACGTTGACATCGTCATCGTCGGCTTCGCTCTCCCGCGCGACAAGTGCCCGCAACCGCTCATGCATTTCGGCCACGTCGTCGGACTCGCCCACGTGCTCCACGGGCACTTTCCACGTGAAGGCATCCAGCTGGCCGGTCACTGGAGAAACCGGTGCCCAACGCTCGGCCACGACGCCGTCTGCGGTCCAGGCGGAGTCGCGCTGGGCGGTGGCGGCACGCGCCAGCCACTCGCGCACGCGGCCTTTGTCGCCGTTCTGCTCGCCCTCGATGCGCGCCATCAGCGTTGCGGCGCGCTGCGTCAGCCGGCCCTGGTCCAGCAGCGGTGCCAGCGCATGCCGCGCCTGATCGTACTCCCGCGCCTCGATTGCCGCCGTCGCCACGGCGATCGGGCTTTCAACGGCGTAAGGTCTGAGCGCGGCGAGCTGCTTCACCCGGTCCAGCCGGTCGCGCGGGCTGTCGCCAACGCGCGCGTAGGCATAGGCGGTCGAGAGATCGGGATGTGGAGCCTTGCTCCACGTTTTCTGCAGGATCTTCGCGGCGCGAGGGGTATTGCCCTTGCCGGCAAGAATGCGTCCGGCGATCGCGGCGGCGGGTATGAGATCAGGCGCGAGCCCGTGCGCTTCGCTTGCTAGTGCCAGCGCCTTCTCCGCGTCGCTCTCTTCCACCTCCTGCGCTTGCGCCGTCAGCAGCACAGCCCGGCGGCGGTCGGCCACGGATTTATCGATATGCCCGTTGCGGCGCGCGGCCGCCAACGTTTCCAAAGCGCCGGCCCAGTTGTTCTCGCGCGCCTGCAGATCGAACAGCGCATCGACCGGCCAAGCCAGTTTCGGGTTGAGCCGCAGCGCGCGTGCCGAGTACTGCTGCGCGGGTTCGCGCGCGCCCTCGCGTTGCGCTTCGACGAAGAGCCCGCGCAGCCCCAGCTGTTCGGTGTCCGGCGAGGCGAGCATCGCCTCGTAGATCCGCCGTGCGGTCGCGCGATCACCCGACAATTGCGCCGCTTGTGCGCGCAGCAGGTGCGTCAACGGTTCGTTGGGAAGCGACTTGCGCGCCTGGATGGCATAGCGCGTCGCGTTCGCCCGGTCGCCCGCGCCCACGGCGATCATGCCGCTCGAGAGGGCATCGAGGCCGCGCCGCTGCCGGCGCTTGTTGATGATCTGCCCGACGGTCGCCGGGCTGTTCCACACTTGCCGCGCCAGCGACCAGAGGAAGATCGCCGTTGCCACGAGCGCCGTGAGAATGACGACGGCATGGAACACGCTGGTCTCGATCTCGCGGCCCTGCCAGTTGACGATCAACTGCCCCGGGCGGTCGGCGAGCCAGGCGAGGCCGGAGGCAATCGCCAGCACGGCCAGAAGGTAAGCAACTAGGCGCAGCATCGTGGCGATCCTCAGGGCTGGGCGGACGGAGACGGGGCGGTGGATGGCGCGGACGTGTTGGGTCGCACGGAACCCGGCGCCGGCAGCCGTTCGTTGGCAGGCGAGGCAGCCGCGTCAGCCGGGGCAGGCGTCGGCGCGGGCGCTGCTCCGGCGGTAGGTGCCGCCTGCGCAGGTGGTGCTTCCACCGCTGCCTGTGTCAGGGACGACTTCAGCTGCTTCTCCACCTCGCCGATGGCGTGATCGACGGAGTGCCGCGCTTTGACATTGTCCAACCAGTCCTGGGCCGGAACGGACGCAGCCTGCGGCAGTTCCTTGGCGAACTCCAACACCTCGCCCAGGCGCCCTTCGGACAGTGCAACCTGCATGCGCGCCACCACTGCGTCGGCACTCTTGTCGCTCGGCGAAGGGTTCATGTTGCGGACCCGCACGACGGACTTGGCACCCGCCACGAGCTTGTCGAAAACGCCGCCCTCCCCGGTCACTTCGGCCGCATCGACGATGGCGTTGGCGACGGGGCGGAAATCGCGCTGCAGGCTTCCGATTGTCGGCACGCCGGTATCCTTGAAGCGCTCTAAGGCACTCAAGTCGAACTTGCCGCCGGAGGCCCTGCGCACATCGGCAAGGCCGCTCGCGTAGTTCTGGCCGCTGTCGATAAGCCGCTTGAGGTTGGCGAGTTCAAGCGACACGACGATGCGCTCCGCGTTCGTGCGGCGGTCGGCTTCGCTCTTGACGACACTCTGCAGGCTTTCTTCCAGCGCCGCGACTTTCTTCGTAACGGGCGTCATGGCCTCGCCCACGCCGCCTTTCACTTGCGTTACGACGGTGGCCTTCACGTCGGCGAAGCCGAGCGTCATCTGCGCGGCTTCTTCCTGCAGCACCTTCAGCATCGCCGCCGAGCGGTCAGCGTCGGCCTTGAGCGTTTCGATGCGCTGGCTAAGGCGGGCCGCGTCCGTCTTGAGCGCCGTGATGTCGCCATCGGTGCGCTGCGTGCCGGCCTTCGCCGCCTCGACCTGCTCGGTCAGCGTCGCCAGCTTCGGCTCTACATTCTGCGGCACGCTGTTGCGCACCGCGTCGATCTCCTTGCCCAGCGACGTCTGCAGATCGGCAAGCTTGCCGGTGACGGCGGTGAGCTGCCCGATGTTTCCTTTGCCGTCGCCGCCGTCCGCCGCCGCCTTGGCGATGGTGGCAAGCCGATCGTCGACGGCGGTCAGGCGCCGCTCCGTCTCCGCGCTCAGCGCTTCGGACGAGAGCTTCTCGATCGACGCTTTCGTCGCGTCCGCGAACTGCCGCTGCGAGGTGCCGATCGTCTCCGCCTTGCCTTCCAGCGATGCCAGCCGCTCTTCCGCCGCCTGCAGCTTCTGGGTCAGGTCCGATGCGGTCGCCGTCTTCTCGACGGCGGCAACGCGCTGCTGCAGCTCGTCGGTCCGCACCTGCAGACCCTGCGTCGAGGTGGCGATACCGAGCCGGGGCGCCGCCCAATCGGCCAGCCCGAACGCGAGCACGCCACCGGCGATGCCGGCCAGCAGATGGCTGAAAATCCCACCGCCCGAACGGCGCACCACCACGGGAGCTGGCTGGGCCTTGTCCGTCGCCTTGGGCGTTGCCGCGCCAGCTGACTTCATGTCGCTTGGCTTCGTCTCGCCCGGCTTCGCGGCGCCGGTCGGACCGGGTGTGGGCTTCGCCGGTTCCGCCGTTTTCGCGCCGGCGGATGCGGATGCCGATGCGGCAGCTGCCTCTGCCGAGGCCTTCGCCGCGCTCTCGGCCGCTTTTTCGGCCGGCGTCACGTCAGTTGCCTTGAGATCCAGCGTCGCATGCGGCCGTTTGGGGTCGGCAGACGCATCTTTCTTATCGTTCGACATCGAGTGGAAATCTCCGGAGCTTAGGATCGTCTCGCACAGACGGCGTCGCGCCTTACGGGGACGGATAAAACCCAAATTTGTCTGTTGTTTAGGGCCAAACGGCTCTTACGGGTGATTTGACGCCAACTCCTTTACGAGGGCAAGCATTTCTTCCGACGAAGGCCGATCTGCGACCATCACACGTTTTGCCGACGTACCGACGGCCGAGGCCACGGCCGGTGACAAGCATAAATGCACAATCCCGCGCGCTTGTTCGGCCACCCCTGCGTCAACGGTCAATTTCCCGAACAGCTTAGCCGTTCGCGGCGACATCAGCACCACGGCGTCGGCTTTCCCGTCGCGAATGTCCGCGCGCACCGCCTCCGGTAGCTGCGAAGCCTGGACGGCTTCATAGACAACCTGCCGACGCACATCGAAGCCGGTCTCCACCAACGCCGATGGCATGTCGAACGCCATCTCGTCGCCGCTGAGATACAACATGGCCCCGCCCGCCGCGCTGGACGATTGGGCAACTGCGGTCGCGAGTTCGCGCGCGCCACGATCGCCGGCCGTCACATCGGTAAATCCCAGTTCGCGCGCCAGCCGTGCGCTGGCCGGCCCGACGACGAACAACGGCAGTCGCTGCAGCTTGTCGAGATGAGGCGTCTCAGAAATGGCGCGCAGAGCGTTGCGGCTGGTGGCAATCACCGCTTGCACGCCATCGAGCTGCAAGGCGACGGGCGTCGGCCGCATGGTCAGCAGCGGAGACGAAACGACCGTATGTCCCAGGCCGCGAAGCTGCTGCATCAGATCCGCAGCATCCGCCTCAGGGCGTGTGACGATGATGTGCATCAGGCATGCTTCGCGAAGAAGTGCGGCCCCGCATCGGCCAGAATGCGCCGTCCCGCGTCGTCGCCGATTGCCGCCGCATCGCGAATGGCGCCAGTCATGGCAACGTCCAGATGATCGCGGCCGTCCGGCGTCAGCAGCAGCCCGCGGAAGGTCAGTACATCTGCGGCGAGCTGAGCCAGCCCGGCAATCGGCGTACGGCACGAACCTTCGAGCCGCTTCAGAAACGCACGCTCAGCCGTTACGCACACCGCCGTCGTTTCGTGGTTCAGCGGCACCAGCAGATTGCGTGTGCGTTCGTCGTCCTCGCGCGTCTCGATGCCGATCGCGCCCTGGGCAACGGCCGGCAGCATCACGTCGGGCTCCACTGCCGCCGTGATGTGGTCGGCCATGCCGAGCCGATTGAGG
>JAKAXS010000427.1 GCA_021816505.1 Pseudomonadota bacterium | reverse complement strand
AACGTGGATGCCCGGCTTCAGAAGTCGACCGTCGGATTGAAGGCGACAGCGCGGCTACTGGCTCGCCAAGCCGCAATTGAGAGCCTGCTGGCCACCACAGCGGCGGCCGACCTCTCCAACAATCGAGACACGGGCAACCCCAATGATTAATTTTCTGCCACCGACCGCTGATGCGGCCGGTGCTTCCGTACGCCCGCTTCTGACCGTCAAGCGCGCGGCCTTTCTGGCGTCAGTCTCCGAAGCCACGATCCGGCGCGCGATCCGAGACGGCCGCCTCGTTTCGGTTAGCATTGGCAGGTCTGTCCGTATTCGGCCGGAAGATCTGGATGCGTTCCTCGCTCCGTCGAACCGCTCGATCGGCTGAGCGGCGATGACGGTCGACCCGACCCAAAGCACCTCGAGCACCCGCTTTTCCAATGCCACTTGCAGCCTTGGAGCGAGCACCGACGGCGACATCAGGGCATGTCGCGATTTCAGCAGGTTAGGCCGTCATTCCGATCCCGTCGCGTTTGGGTACCAGGGGTGAGCCGATGACGGTGGGTTCGGAATTTCACACTCCAGCACACAGCGGTGCTCACCAGTTCACAGGAGGCCACTCATGAGCGGCTTTGAGCAGTTCGATCTCGACTTCGGCTTTACGCCTTCCCTTGCGGCCAACCGTGATGCGCCAGCGACAGTCACGTCATTTGCATTAAGCGAAGGCCCCGGCAAGCGCATCGTGCGCCGTGTCCGCAAACCGCGCGTCGAGACATCGGAGGCGCCATCAGGTGAGACGGATCTCTTCGGGTCCGAGGTTAGGCTGGCCGCCAGCAACGACACTCCAGCGACAACTGGATCACCGATAGCCGAGACTGTGTCTGTCGTCGACGACGTCGAAGACGAGATTTCGGCCCCCCATGAATCCGAGAAGATCATTGCGCCGATCGCCGAACAGACGCTTCCCCCGGCCACGCGCCCAGCGAATTTCGAGAAGGCCTTGGCGCTGATCGAGGCGTCCGCCGCCTTCGATCAGAAGCAGATCAGCAAACTTCGGTCGCACGTGAACGTCGTCGCCAAGGCGTTGCAGAAGGCCGAGCGCAAACCGGATCTGACTCTCCTGCCCTGTGAACCGCGCCTTCTGCGCCAGGCGTTAGAGGGATTCCACCCTGCCCGGGTGCGGATCAAAATAGCGCAGTGGCGGTCAATTATGAGCGGCCTTCGGCGGATATTACGCCTGACCAACTGGCTCCAACCGGTTCCGCGCTCAATACAGCTTTCATCGGCATGGGCGAGCCTTCTGGCTGATATCGACAACGAGGGCCAACTTGCGGCGATGCGTAAATTTGCCAATTTTGCCACATCCATTGGTATCGAGCCTCGCGAGGTCAGTCTCGGGACGTTCGATAGATACTCGGCATGGCTTGAGGAACGGATTCTGACCCTAAAACACCAGGGGGGCGCTACCGCGGTGTCACATACATGGCGCCGCCTGTGCCGGCTGCACCCATCGTGGGCGATCCGGCCGTTGCCAACCCGGGAACGGTACAATCTGGTAGCCACGCGCAAGTCTGACTTGCCGGCGTCATTCCACGACAGCGCGCGTGCCTATCTCGCCCGCTGCGCTGCGCCGGATCCGTTCGACTACGCGATCGGTCGTGCCATTGCGCACGAGACTCTGCGCAAGCGGGAGACATACATTTACGTCGGGGCTCAGTATCTCCTGGATCTTGGCTGGGCGGCGGAGCGGCTCGACCACGTTCGCGCGATCTGCACGCCCGAAGCAGTGGCGGCGATACTGCGCGAACAGTTCCGTCGCCATAGCACTGATGGCAAGATGTGGCCGCCAGGAGCAAAGCCCCTTGCCTCGCATCTGCAGACCATGGCAGCGCAAATCGGCGAGCTGACGGATGCCGACCTCGCGCAGGTGCGCAAGCTCGCGGGCCGGGCACCGAAGGCCAAGGGCGGCTTCCCCAGGAAGACCCGCGAGCGACTGGCGGCATTCGACGACGAGCGGGTCCTACGCGATTTCTACAGGCTGCCGCAGGTTCTCTGGCGGGAGGCTGCGGAATTCGTGAAGGCCGACAAGCCGAGACAGGCCCGCGCCAAGGCCAAATACGCCATCGCCCTGGCGATCCTGCTGATCAAGCCGCTCCGGATAAGCGAACTTGCGTCACTGGATTTCCGTGGTGATTTTCGCCGCGACCGGAAGGGCCGCATCGTCGGCCTCTTCATCCCCGGCGAACGCACAAAGACCGGGGTGCCGATCGAGGCCGCAATTGACGCGACATTCGGACGGCGAATCGCGGAGTATTTCGAGCGCTTCGTCCACCCGGTGGCGGTCGGGGTGACCTCATTGTTCCCGCGGCAGGAGACCGGGCATGTGAGCGGAGCCGAGCTCAGCCAGGGCATCGCCCGAGAAGTGCAGCGGCATCTCGGGATCAAGTTCAATTCGCACCTCGCACGCGCTCTCGTTGCGACCATCATCCTCGACGCCGACCCTGACGCGGTCGCGATAGCTCAGCGCATGCTGGAGCATACGCATGTCGACACCACGATCCGGCATTACGGCATGCAGCGCGGCCGTGCGGCGCAACGGCAGTACGAGCAATTTCTCGCGCGGACGCTGCGGGGGCGGAACTCGTGAGTGGGCAACGCCGGCCACGAACCGGGACGCCGAGGTATCAGCACCTGCTGCCGCGCGACCGGCAACATCTGCGTCCCTGCGATTGGCCGGCTGCGGATCGGGCACGATGGGAGCGGGCTCAGCGGCGGGATGACCCGCTTGATGAGGACGGTGTCCTTGCTGATTCGGCTCCACGGAGCATCAAGTCCTACGCCGATGGCTACGGGCTGTTCCTCGCGTGGCTCGACAGCGTCGGGGAACTTGACCCGGATGTGTCGCTCGATCGGCGCCTGACCCCGGAACGGCTGCGGCGCTTTATCCTGAATATGCGCGAGCGTTGTCGCGCCTCGACGATCGATGGCCGGCTATTTTGCCTCAAGATCGCGATGCGCGCGCTCGCACCAGGCGGCGACTGGTCATGGATCACGCGCCATCCCCTCGCGCCAACGGCCCAGGAGATCCGGGCCTCGCGCAAGCGGATCAAGCAGGTCGACGCGGTGGCTATCCTCGCCCAGGGCCGACAGATGATGGATGCGGCCGGCGAAGGGGGCGACGACCTGCGCACCGCGATGGATTTCCGGAACGGTCTGATGCTTGTCTTCCAGGCGCTATTCACGTTGAGGCTTGGCAACCTCACCGAGATCGTCATCGGCGAACACCTCGTCCGCCGGGGCACCCGGTCGTTCCTACAGTTTCAGGAGACGGTGAAGAACAAGGCTGATCTGGACTACGAGATACCGGGTTGGCTCGGGGCGTATCTCGCCACGTATCTCGAGCGATTTCGGCCAATCCTGCTCGGGCCCCTCCCCGATCATGGTCATCTGTGGGTCTGCGACGACGGCCAACCAATGAAGCCGCGCGGAGTTCATGCCGTGTTTGACCATCATTGCCGCACACCGGATGGCGAAC